>JAAYVF010000116.1 GCA_012517325.1 Myxococcales bacterium
CAAAGCCCGATGCAAAACGGAAAATCGAAAGGGAACAACCAACTGGACGTGGGTCTATCAGGCCTCGGCTCCGAACTCTACGTAACCAAGGGGACATTTTTGCTGCACAGTTGAGGGGACATATTGCCTAAGTATAAACAATCCGCGAAGCTTGACATCCCGGCCTCCGGCTTTATAGATGAAGAGAGATTTTCCCCTTCTTCACGGAAAGGTGAACGCGCATGAGCATTTATTCGCGCCTGATCATCCTGGTCGCCGGCCTGTTCGTTCTCGCCGCGGTTCCCGGCTGCGGCTACAACCGCCTCCAGGGAATGGACGAGGAAGTCAACGCCGCCTGGGCGGAAGTCCAGAACCAATACCAGCGCCGCTTCGACCTGATTCCCAACCTGGTCGAGACCGTCAAGGGGTACGCGGCGCACGAGGCCGACACCCTGAAAGCCGTCACCGAGGCCCGCGCCAAGGTCGGCCAGACCCAGATCACTCCGGAAATGCTTTCGGACCCGGCGAAATTCCAGGAATTTCAAGCCGCGCAATCCGGCCTCACCCAGGCCCTCAGCCGCCTCATGGTCGTGGTCGAAAAATATCCCGACCTCAAGGCCAACACCAACTTCCTCGATCTGCAATCCCAGCTCGAGGGCACCGAAAACCGCATCACCGTCGCCCGCAAGCGCTACATCGACGCGGTCAAGGAATACAACAAGATGGTCCGCTACTTCCCGACCAACCTGACGGCGAAATTCATTCTGCATCTGAAGACGAAAGAAACCTTCACCGTCGAGAACGAAGCGGCCAAGCAAGCCCCGAAAGTCCAGTTCTGAGGCCCGCCTTGCGCCGGCGCTTTTCCGTTTCGGCCTTCGCGCTGCTGGCCGGTCTGGCCCTGCTGTCGGGCGCGGCAATCGCCCTGGCACAGGCAGCCGTGCCGGCGTTGCAAGGGCGCATCAACGATTACGCCGGCCTGCTGGAGGCCGGCCAACGCGAACAACTCGAACAAACCCTCGCCGCGTTCGAGCGCGACACCACCACCCAAATCGTGCTGCTGACGGTGCCTTCGCTGGAAGGCGAGGACATCGAAGGCTTTTCGATGCGCGTCGCCGAAGCGTGGAAGATCGGCCAAAAAAGCAAGAACAACGGGGTATTGCTGATCGTCGCGCCCAACGATCACCGGGTGCGTATCGAGGTCGGCTACGGCCTGGAAGGCCCGCTGACCGACGCGCAGTCGGCGCGGATCGTTCGCGAAGTGATCACTCCCGCTTTCCGCGACGGCAATTATTACGCGGGCATCGCCGGCGGCTTGAACGCCATCATGCGGGCCACCCGCGGCGAGTTCGCCACGCCGACCGGAGCCGTCGGCCCGGGCGGCGTCAAGGAACTGACCTGCCGCCAGATGCTGAGCCTGCTGGCCGGATTGATCGTTCTGATCCTGCTGCTGTCCACCCGCACCGGCCGGTTCCTGCTGTTTGCGATGATGCTTTCCGGCCGCTCCTCGGGTAGCCGCGGCGGTTTCTCGGGCGGCGGAGGCGGCTTCGGAGGCGGCGGCGCCTCGGGTAGCTGGTAATCCAGGGGGAGGATGATGAAGCGACTGACACCTGCCGAACAGGAACGGATCACGGCGACCGTTCGCCGGGCGGAGCAATGGACCTCGGGCGAGATCGTTCCCCTGATCGTCGACGCGGCCGACCCATATCCCTCGGCCGATCTGCTCGGCGGGCTGGCCGGCCTGTTTCTCGTTTTGATCGTCTGGCTGTGGCTGCCGATCGCCTGGCAACCGTTGCCGGTGACCATCACCCTGCTAGCCGGCTTGCTGGCCGGCTGGTCCCTGACACATTTCACGCCGCCGCTCAAACGCGCCATTCTCGGCCCGCGCCTGGCAACCCAGGAAGTGTACCAGCGCGCGGTGCAGGCGTTTTTCGAACACGGCCTGATCAACACGCGCGATCGCACGGGAATCTTGATTCTAGTCGCATTGCTCGAACGGCGCGTGCAGGTGCTGGCCGACGCGGGAATTCATGCCAAAGTGCCGGACGGCACCTGGGACGAAGTGGTGCGGCTGGTGCTCGACGGCATTAAACGCGGCTCGCTGGCCGACGGTATGGCCGCGGCCATCGAACGGTGCGGCCAAATTCTAGCCAAGGATTTTCCCCGCCAACCCGACGATACGAACGAATTGCCCGACGAACCGATCCTCGAAAATCGCTGACTTCATCGCCTCGGCAAAAAAAAAACAGAGCGGAAAAACCGCTCTGTTTCCTGGCAATCGCCTTTCCGGAAACCGCCACGGCCCGCTGGGCCGGAGGCGGCGATCCGAAGCGCTTACTTCGCCGGCGGAATCACGGCATCTTTGAAGGCTTTGGACAAACGAGCCTTCGCCACGATCTTGGCGGGGATTTTAATCGTTTCGCCGGTTGCCGGGTTGCGGCCTTTGCGTGCCTTCCGCTTGGCTTTGGTCAGTTTGCCGATGCCGGGAAGGATGAATGCGCCGACTTTTTTGGTTTCGCCGGCGGCCAGTTTGGCCAGTTCATCGAAGAACAAATTGATGGTCTTCTTCGGCAGTTGGAACTTTTCGGCGAAGTACGTCGTCAATTGCGCCTTCGTCATGGGTTTCTTGTCCGCCATGTCTCTTCTCCTTTTTACTTGGGGGGTTAATTTTCGGATATCATTTTTCCCGCGCGCAGGTCAAGGAAAATCTTCATCGTCAATGCGATTTTCCCTTGTCTGATGGGGCGTCGAGCGTTTTCGTCGCCGCGAAGCCCCGTCAAACAAGGCTTTTGGCGTCGCCCAAATCGCCGCCAAACCGGCCGGCCGCCGCCAAGCCCCACCGCTGGGGCGTCCTCGCGAGTTGGCTTACCGCGTCCGACCGGCGGGCAAAGCCGGAGCGCGCAACGCATCGGTCTGACGAATGATCGAGGGAAATGCGGGCTGGACGGCGGAGGGCGCGGCCTAGTTCGCGCTGTACAGCCACTTGAGGCTGATCAGCAGGCGCTTGATGAGCCGCCGGTCGCCGTCGTCGTCCATGGGAATCTCGGGGTAGTAATTTTTGGATCGCGCCTTGAACATCGGGTGATAGCGCCGCGCCAGCAGGAAGCGCGTGAACAACTGAAAATGCAGGGCCATGGTGGAAACATCGACGTCGTCGCGCAGCGCGCCTTCCTGCACGCCGGAAAGCACCAGGTTCTGGAAGAACAGGGCGGCCCGGCCCTCGAAGCGATCGAAGGTCGCCTGCGTCAGGTCGGCCAAACCGCTGGCGCTGAGGCTTTTGTAAACCTCGAAAAACGCCTGGTATTGAAAACCGCGGCGCGTCGCGACATCCAACAGATACTCGACCCGATCCCAAAACGGCTGGTCCATTTTACCGACTTCGATGTAGGTCTGGCTGAAATACTGAATCGCCCGGCCGAGCACCGCCGCGATCAGATCCTTCTCGTCGTCGAAATACCGCTCGACCATCTCGGCGCCGATATTCAACCGTTCCGCGACTTCCTTGAGCGTGGCATAGCGCAAGCCATGATCGCGCAACGTCTCGGCCGCCGCCATTAAAATCTTGTCCTGGGCGACTTCCGGCAGTTGAAAAAATATGTCTTTCGGCACGATCCGCTCCTCTGTCGCGCGGGCAGCCGTCGCCCGCTTCATCCATCAACTTCCCGTCCGTCCTCCCCGGTATCCGCTGGCGGATTTTTTTCTGCCGCCGCTCACTCGGCCGGCGGTTCCTCCACCGCCGCCGTAGCGGGTTCCGCTTCGTTTTGCTGTGCTGCGGGCAACTCGCGCGGATGATCCTTGATCGTCGCCAACAGAATCAATTCCCACAGATTGTTGTCTTCCAAAGGCGCCTCGGTCGGCGTCAGGGCGACCCGCTGGCTTTGCGCCAGCAGGTGTCCGGCCAGTACGGCCCGATATTCCTTTTTGAAGCCTTTTTTGGTGAGAATCAGCTTTTTAAAAACGCGTTCGCAGCGATCCTGAAATTCCTCGGTGACCAGATCCTTGAGGATGGCGCGCCGTTTATCGCGCCAGAAATCGGCGTGTTTCTCGTCGTACGCCGGATAATCGTCGGCTTTCGCGTAGGCATCGGCAAGCGGTTCGCGTTCGGCCGCCAGATCGAATTTGGCGTAAACCTCGTCGGGATTGTATCGCAGGGCTTTGAGGTCTTCCTCGACCCGCATGAGCCCGGCGAGCGCCACGATGTTCTTGACGAAGTTCTGCATGTTGCCGAACTCGCTGAGCATCTGGTGTTGGACGGCATTCTCGGACAGCGCGACGCCCGACTTGGTCGCGGCCTTGTGCCGTTCCCGACTTTTCGCGTGCGCTTTCATTGCCTTGCGCGCCCGCTTCTGCGCCGCTTGTTTCGTGGTTTTTTTCGCCATGAATCGCCTCGTTTTTCACCTGATAGACAGAGAATATCTATCACAACCGACAATTTTTCGAAAGCGGGACCGACTTCGCGTTACTGAACGTCGGGACTGCCTTCCGTTAAAACAATTAATTGATCGGCATTTACTCCGGTCCAGGTCTCGGTTTCGCCGCCCGGCCATTGCACTTCAATCGTATCCGCCACCGCTTCCTGGGCCAACCCGAAGTGCTGGGTGAACATCGGCGTGGCGCCGAAATGGCCGCGCGGACCCTGCACGTAGCGCACCTGCGTCAGGTCGCCGGCGGTGACCGTGATTCGAGCGCCGATGGCGTCGTGGTTGGCGTTGACGCCCACCAGCTTGACTTCCAACCAGTTGTTCTGATTGCCGATCTCGTTGCGGAACAGCCGGACGCCGCCGCCGTCGCCGTTGAAGGATTCCAGCAGATCCATGTCGCCGTCGCCGTCGAAATCGCCCCAGGCGTTGCCGGTGCCGGCGTGGACTTCGACGCCGGCCCAGTAGGTGATGTCCGCCAGCGTGCCGTCGGCCTGTTGCTCGTACAACCGCGGATAGTGGCCGGAATAAAGGCTCGACATGAACAGGTCGAGCCGCCCGTCGTTGTTGTAGTCGACAAAGCTCGGGTCGACGTCGCCCTCGTCGGGCACGTAACCCGCGGCGTCGGTCTTGTCCTCGTAAACGTAGTCCGGCGCGCCGCCGCTGATCTTGAAGGCCGAGGTGCCGGTGGACGGCTGGTAGCGCGGATGGGCGATCGCCGACTGGATGTAGTCGAGGTTGCCGTCGTTGTTGTAATCGCCGAAATCGGCGCCGAAGTTGATCGCGCCGCCGTACGGATAGGACCGCTGCAGGTTCTTGTCGCGGGCCACGTCCTTGAAGGTGCCGTCGCCCTGGTTTTCCCAGACGTAGTTGTCGTTGCCGCCGTAATTGCACGACATCACGTCATACCGGCCGTCGTTGTTGAAGTCGACCCAGGTCACCCCGTAGCTCGGCAGCGGGATCTCGTCGTTGATGCCGGCGGCATCCGTCACGTCGGCATAAGTGCCGTCGCCTTCGTTGTGGAACAGGTGGTCCGGGTAATAGGGCCCGTAAGGATAGTTGGTCATCCAGCAGGCGACGTAGAGGTCGAGGTTGCCGTCGTTGTCGTAGTCGCCGAAGCCGCCGGAGCTGTAGTACGACAGCTCCTCCAGACCCGTCGTCGTGGTCACCTCGGTGAACACGCCGTCGCCGTCGTTCAGGAAGAGGGCGTTGTGCGTATCGTCGTCGGCTTTCACCGATTCCGTCAACGCGAGGGTATCGTTATCGTCGTCGTTGTCGTCGTCGTCGTCGTCATCGTCGTCGCTCGCCCAGACGTCGATCGTCACCATGGAGATCAAATCCTTGTCGCCGTCGTTGTCGTAGTCGGCCAGGAGGGTCACGCCGCTCTTCGACACCTGATTCAAGCCGGATTCGACGGTCAGGTTGGAGAAAGTGCCGTCGCCGTTGTTGCGGTAATAGAACACGTTGTTCGGCGTGTTGGTGGTATCGAGCTTGGTCAGCACGATGTCCTGCAGGCCGTCGCCGTCCACGTCGACCCAGGCGGTGCGGTGCTGGCCGGTCACGTCGATGCCGGCGGCGGTGGTGACGTCGGTGAAGTACGGATCGCCCTCGCGCTCGCAGAAATGCCGGCCTTCGAGGCGGATCATGTAGTAGCGGCCGATGGCGCCCCAGCGGTCGCCGTACTGCGCGTAAAAGTCGGGCGTGTAATACCGGCATTGATAGTAAGGATCGTCGGCGTAGCTGTAGTACAGCAGGGGCAGGCCGTCGTCCGATAGGTGTTCGTAAGCGACCCAGACCTTGGTGCCGGGCATGAACAGCAGGTTCTGATCGGTGACGTCCACCGTCACCCACCCGCCGTCCTTTTTCACCTCGACCTCGACAGGCGTCATCAGTTCGACCGTGGGGATGAAATCGGTCCAGGGAATGTACTTCGGCACCGAACCCAGGTAATCGGCATACAGGTGGATGCGCGCCGTGCCCTTGCCTTCCTTGAAGTGCAGCTTGATTTTCTGCAGGTGGTAGGGCGCCTGGAACTTGAACTGCATGGCTTCGACGTCGCCGGTCACAAAATCGCGTTTGGCGAGAAACGGCTCGTCGTCCTTGCGGTACTCGAAGTCCGTCCCGACGCAGCGATTCTGATTCTCCGGGCATTGAGCGGCATACAGATCCTTGATCGGGTCGCCGCAGGCGCTCGACGAATCGTCATCGTCGGTCGGGCTGCCGTCGTCATCGTTGTCGTTGTCGTTGTTGTCGTCGTCGTCGCCTTGGTCGCAAGCCGCCAAAAACGCCGCCGACACCAGGATCATCAGGACCAACCAACCCCATTTCGGCATGAGAAACCTCCGTCGGAAAAAACCGTCGCCAGATTAGCATGAACAACGCTTTTCACAAGCCTCCGCTCGTTCTATCTTGGGTCGACCGCCATTCGTCGCGCACCGCATTAAGGAGACGAAAACATGAAAGCGATCCGCTTGCCTCAAACGGGCGACGCCGAACTGTTGGAACTGATCGACCGGCCGATCCCCGACCCGGGACCGCACGATCTACGCCTGCGCGTCATGGCCGCCGGCGTCAATTACGCCGACGTCCTGGTGCGGCGCGGCCTCTACCAACCGATGCCGGACATGCCCGCCTACCCGGGCCTCGAGGTCGCGGGAACGGTCGATGCCGTCGGCGACCGGGTGACGCGCTTTCGCCCCGGCGACCGCGTGGTCGCCAACGTCCCGGCCGGCGGCTATGCGCAATACGCCCTGACCCGGGAGGCGATGGCCGCCGCGCTACCGGACGATATCGACTTCGACCTCGCGGCCGGCCTGCCGGTCGCCGGCATGACCGCCTATCACCTGACGCACACCGTGGCGGCGCCGGAGCCGGGACAGTTCGTCGTCGATTATGCCGCCGCCGGCGCGGTGGGCAGCGTGGTGATCGGCCTGGCCAAAACGCGCGGCGCCCGGGTGATCGCCTTGGTCGGATCGGCGGAAAAAGCGGCGCGGGCCCTGGAACTGGGCGCCGACTGGGCGATCGATTATCGCGCCGAGACCGACGTGCCGGCGCGGGTACGCGAGTTGACCGCCGGGCACGGCGCGGACGTGATCTACGATTCGGTTTTCGGCGCGGCGGCCCACGACGACCTGGCGATGGCGGCGCCCCGCGCGCGGATCGTCTGGTACGGCATCGCCGGTGGTTTGCCCAACTCGAAAAAGCTGCTGGCCGCGATGCTGCGCCGCTTTACGGATTCACCGACGATGTCGCTCTATCATTTGATTTCCTCGCTGCGCTTCGACGCCGCCCGCCACGCCGCGGGCTGGCCGGAACTCTTCGCCGCCCTGCGGTCCGGGCGGGCGCGCCTGCCGCTCGCCGGCGTCTATCCGCTGGCCGAGGCGGCGCGCGCCCATCGCAAGTTGGAAAGCCGGGCGACGATGGGCAAACTGGTGCTGCGGCCGTGGGACTGATCGGGAGACAATTGTTTCAATTGTTGTTCCGGCTGACCGACCAGCGAAAGGAACAACAGCTAAAAACCCTTTTAATTACCGGCATTCCAAGCGGTCGAGGCGCTCCCGGGGAAATGCTCCAATTTTTGTTATAATCCGGCTGGAAAGCCGCCGCGTTGTTTGCTAGTATAGGGGCACTTTGGCTCAGGCTAGTTCCGTCGATTACCCTCTAGACAAGGAGAAGGCGCGCATGGACCGACAAGAGATTTTGGCCCGGCTGCACTTGCATGCGGTGCTGCCGGTACTCGCCAAAGTGGTTGAGTTCGACCGCGAGGCGCGGGAAATCACGCAGGGGTGGCAGGCCACGTTGCAGTTCGGCTACATCACCGGACCGGTGGTGCAGTTGCAGTTCGCCGACGGCAATTGCCGGGTGTTTCGCCAGGCGGTGGCCAAGGCCGACGTCGCTTTTTGGTTCCCCACTCCGGCGATGCTCAACAACCTGTTCCTCGGGCAGGGTTTCACGTTGCCGCTCATCTACGGCTTCTGGAACATCAAACTGGTCAAGGGGTTCATGGCCCTGGCCAAACGCATGGAACACTACCTGAAGGGTTTGGACGGCAAGGAACTCGACGCCGAAACGACCCGCCAGGTATTGACCTGCAAGCTGGCGCTCGCCACCTGGGGCACCGCCGTGCTCGCCGAATGCGATCCGAAACTGGAAGCGTTTTCGAGCCACATTCCGGCCGGCGCCACCCTCAATTTCGTCATCAAACCCGACGGTCCCAACTTCTACCTGAAAAAGACCAACGCCGGCTCGTTCGTGGCCGGTGATGGCAGCGTGTCGGAGCCGACGGCCGAGCTGACTTTCGCCAGCCAGGCGATCGCCTCCCAGTTGCTGGAGGGCAAGTTGGATACTTTCGCCGCGTTGGGCTCGCAAGAAGTGGTCGTCCGTGGTCTGGTACCGATGGTCGACGATGTGAGTGCCATTCTGGCGAAACTCGAAAAATACCTGGGATAGAGAGGGAAAAGCCATGGCAACCAAAAAGACCAAAACGACGGCGGCCGGCCAGCGCCCGGCGCCGAGCTTCGAAAAAAGCCGCGAATATTTCCTGCGGGCGGCCAAAGTGATTCCGGGCGCGATTTACGGCCACCAGAGCCCGGCCCTGACCGTCCCCGGTTCGTATCCGTTTTACGCCACCCACGGCCAAGGCTGCTATTATTGGGATCCGGACGGCAACAAATACATCGACTACATGTGCGCCTACGGCCCGATGGTCAACGGCTATGCCAACCCCGTGGTCGAAAAAGCCGCCCACGAGCAGCTCAATAACGGCAATTGCTTCAATCACCCCAGCCCCGTCATGGTGGAACTGGCCGAGTTCCTGGTCGACTTGATTCCCTTCGCCGATTGGGCCGTGTTCGCCAAAAACGGCAGCGACGTCACCACCTGGGCGACGCTCGTCGCCCGCGAGGTCACCGGCCGCAAGAAGATCGTCGCCTGCCGCGGCGAGTATCACGGCGCCCATGCCTGGTGCACCCCCGGCCACGGCGGCATCATCGAGGAAGACCGGGTCAACATGCTGTATTACACCTGGAACAACCTCGAGGAACTGCGCCAGCTGTTCGAAAACAACAAGGATCAGATCGCCGGCGTGATCATGACGCCCTTCCACCACCCGGCCTTCGGCGACCTGGAATTGCCTGCCCCCGGCTTCTGGGAAGGCGTCCGCAAATTGTGCGACCAGAACGGCACCGTGCTGATTCTCGACGACGTGCGTTGCGGTTTCCGCCTCGACGTGCGCGGCAGCAACTATTACTTCGGCTTCGAGCCGGATATCGCCTGCTATTGCAAGGCGATCGCCAACGGCTATCCGCTCTCGGCCGCCGTCGGCCGCAATTTCCTGAAAAACGCCGCGGCCAACGTCTTTTTGACCGGCTCCTACTGGGCCAGTTCCGCCCCGATGGCCGCCGCGCTGGCCAACGTGGCGTTGCTCAAGAAAATCGACGGCCCGAAAAAAATGCTGCACCTGGGCGATCTGCTGATGAAGGGCCTGGTCGAACGCGGCAAGACCTTCGGTTACGAAATGGTCGCCACCGGCCCGGGCTCGATCCCATTCATTCGCTTCGGCAACGAAAGCAATTTCATGCGCCAGCAGGTCTTCTGCGCCGAAATGACCAAGCGCGGTCATTTCTTCCACCCGCATCACAACTGGTTCCTGTCCACCGCCCACGAGGAAAGCGACATCGAGGAAACCCTCGCGGCCGCGGAGGAAGTGTTCCCGCTGGTGAAGAAACAGTTCAACGATTAGGTTTCGTCATCCGGCGAAACGCGCTCGTCTCGCCGCCCCGGGGGATGCTCCGGGGCGGCGTTTTTCATTTATTAATTCCCCGAAAACGGCCGCGGGGATTGCGAGGCGGCGCGGCTTTGTGTTGTGATACCGATTGCCAACAACGAACAGGATAAAACGGCGCAGCGCATGGCGGAAATAAAAGCGACACCCGAAAACAAAAGCCCGGATCTGCTGGATTCCCTGGACGTCACCGGCCGTTTTCGCGTCCGGTCGGAAACCGACTGGGAGCAGCGGCCCAACAGCTTGCTGGAACGACATCCGTTCGCCTTCGGCTACCTGGCGTTCGCCGGAC
This sequence comes from Myxococcales bacterium, assembly GCA_012517325.1. Lineage (NCBI taxonomy): Bacteria > Pseudomonadati > Myxococcota > Myxococcia > Myxococcales > Myxococcales bacterium. The sequence continues at coordinate 10,469 of JAAYVF010000116.1, forward strand.
TGATGGTGCTGATCTTCGCGACCCACCTGACGACCTTCGTCGGCGCCCTGCTTTTTCTCTACCTGATCTCCGATTTTCTGACCAACGATGTGCGCCGGTATGCGCGTTTTCTGCCCAAGGCGTTGCTGTTTTCCCTGTTGTATTTCGCGGTGATCGCGGTTTTCACCGTACTTTCCTACAAGGTGATCCCGGGATTCGTGCGGCAGTTGCCCCAACTGGCGGAAGAACTGCAACAGCAGGCCATCAGCCAGTTCGACTACGCCAACTCGCGGTGGAACCTGACCGATTACGTCGATCCCCAGGAAGTGCAAGGTGCCATCGTCACCGGCACCACCAAGACCCTCGGCTGGCTCGGCAAGTATTTTTCATCGTTTTATAAAGGCTTTATCTTTTTTATCTTCGCCCTGGTGATCAACCTGCTGCTCTATCACCAGATCGAGAAGATCGACGAGGTTTTCGATCGCAAACCCGGCAGCCTGATGAACTTCTTCTACAATTTCATCAAGGCGCGGGTACGGGTGTTTTACTTCTATTTCAAGCGCGTCATGGGCGGGCAGATCATCATTTCGGCGATCAACACCTGCATCTCGGCGGTCGTCATTTTCAGCCTCGCCCTGCCGCACCCGATCGTATTGTTGACCTTGGTCTTTTTCTTCGGGCTGTTTCCGGTGGTCGGTAATCTGGTTTCCAATACGATTTTAACGATCACCGCCTTTGTGACGATTGGCCTCTGGGGAGCTCTGGTCTGCCTGGGTCTCCTGGTGGGCATCCACAAGCTGGAATACTTCCTGAATTCCAAGATCATCGGCGAGATCGTCCACCTGCCGATGGTCATCACCCTGACGGCGCTGGTGGTCTGCGAGGTACTGCTGGGCATCATCGGCCTGATCCTGGCTATTCCGATCGTCCTCTTCATCCGCCACGAAATGGAACGCATTCCGGGAGTGCCGCCGATCACCCGGATAGATCCGCGTTGAGTTCAGGCTCTATATTTTAAAATGATCCATTAGTGTGTTGCTTAATACCTTTAAAAGAGAAGTGAGGCTACATCCCCATTCGTTATTGATCTTGATTTTCATTTACTTCCCAAGCCGATCGGAAAAATATGATATATTCAGTAAATACAGACACTTATACAATGCAACCGACCACTGAAATGTGGTGTATAATACTTCAACAGCCGTGTTGAGTATATTTACACAACTCAAAATCTGCGTATTTTTAGATACTTATCAAGCAATCGCTTCTTGTTCCAGAAACGACCGTTGATAAATTATACAGCCATGATTGGCTGTGTATATTTTCACAACAAACCTAATTGAATCACCATTCATTCTATCTCATTGTTTTCACTTATTAATAGGCAGTTACAAAACTTTTTTCAAAGCAAGGCCGGACTTGGCAAGCTATTTGTAATAGTCCAAAGCGGAACTGAATGGAGGGTACGAAGATGGTAGCGATCCTGGTGGCAATCACGGTGGCAGTGGCAATGATCACTGGTTCCCACATCGAATAGGCAGAAGGGGGGTAAGATCATGGTATTCGCATTGGTAATCGCGACGTTCCTGGTGGCAGTGGCGATCGACGCCTTTGTCATCAAACGGCTCGTTCATAAAAAGGCAAAGGAATTGGCGAAGCGGGAAGCTATCGACCAATACCTCGCTCCCCAGGTTGAAGAAGCGCAAGACATGTTGTTTCACCAAGGTCACACCTGGGTGCGGGTTCTGCGGGCGGTGGTGGAAGTCGGTTTGGACGATTTCACCAGCCGGTTGGTCGGCGAAATCACCAAAATCGAGACCCCGGAAGCGGGCACCAAGCTGCAGAAGGGCAAGAAAGCCTGGACGATCCATTTCGGCGACCGGAGCCTGACCCAGTTGGCGCCGATCACCGGACGGATCATCGAAGTGAACCAGGAACTGCTCAGCGACCCCAAGTCGCTCAACGACTCGCCCTACAAAAACGCCTGGATCATCAAAATCCTGCCGGACGCATTGACGAGCGAGGTTCCCGATCTGTACACTCCGTCGCGTTTCTACAAATGGGTCGATATGCAGAAAGCCCGGTTGGTACAGGAAAGCTTCCCGGAAATGGGCATGGCCTACGGCGACGGCGCGACGATGATCAACGGCGCGGCGCGGTCGATCGACTCCGAGAAGTGGCAGCAAATCGCGAAGAAATTATTCGGCACCAACTAGAACAACAGAGGGTAGGACGATGCACGAATACTTTTACTTTGTAGACTTTGTCCGGAATGTAAAAATCATGGAATACGGCGTGGCCTTCCTGTTCATCGGGCTGTTCGCGCTGTATTACCGCTTCATGATGAAGCCCGAGGCCGCGCCGGCCATGGCGCTGCATAAGGCCGTGGGGCAGGCGATGGATCGCATCCGCGGCTTGTTGGCTCCCGAGGGCCTGGCCTATCACCGCGGCCATGCGTGGGTGAAGGTCGAGGGTCCGCAAATGGCGCTGGCCGGCATCGACGACTTCGCCTCCAAGCTGGTCGGCAAAATCCAGAGTGTGAAGCTGCCGGAAGTCGGCGCGGTGCTCAAGCAGGGCGAGAAAGCCTGGTCCCTGCAGATCGACGGCAAGACGGTCGACATGCTCTCGCCGCTGGACGGCAAGGTCGTGGCGGTCAACCCGGCGGCCGCCGCCGCGCTCGCCGACGATCCGTACGGCAAGGGCTGGCTGGTCAAGCTGGAATCGCCCAAGCTGACGGCGAGCCTGAAAAACCTGCTGACCGGTTCGCTGGCCAAGGTCTTCACCGAACAGTCGCTTGACGCGCTGTTCTCGCGCGCCGGCGGCAACCTGGGCGCGATGGCCGCCGACGGCGGTACGCCGGTCCAGGGCATGGCGAAGAACATCGACCCGCAACACTGGGAGCGGATCGCGAAGGATTTCTTCCTGACGAACGATTAACGGTGCAACCGCCGCGGGGCCGTCCGTCCCCGCCGACGAGCCGGTCCGCGCGGCACATCCGAGAAGCCTGCTTCATTCGCCGGAGTTTTTTCCCCGGCGAATGAAGTTTATTAAAATCCAATAGCGCGGGAGGCAGTCGGTCACATGAAACCATTCATCCAGAAATTGACGCCATTTTTGTTGTTAAGCAGCTTGCTGCTGCTCGCGGCGGTCGTGGTCGCCTTCGCGGCGGAGACCAAACCGCAAGCGACCCCCGACCCGGCCGGGTTTGCCCCGGAAACGGTGACCATTGAAGGCATTAAAAAATTATTCGGTCCGGTCATGTTCACGCATAAGGCCCACCTGGGCTATGCCGGCAAGTGCGAGGAGTGCCATCACCACGCGACGCCCGGCGATTATCCGGCCTGCGGGCAATGCCACAAAAAAGACGAGATCAAAACCAAAAACGACAACCAGATCGGCCTGAAGGGCGCCTACCATACGCAATGCATGGGCTGCCACAAGGCGTCAGGCAGCGGCCCGCTGGGTTGCACCGATTGCCATGAAAAGCTCAAGGAACCGGTAGCGCAACCCAAACCGGCCGCGCCGGCGAAATAATCCGTCGGTTGACGACCAATCCAACAAAGGGAGCATTCAAAAATGACTATCAGTCGCAGAGGTTTTTTGAAGCTCATGGCCGGAGCGGGCGTTGCCGGCGCGGCGGCCACGGTCGGCGTGTCCCAACCGCAAGCCGCCGAACATGAGTTTTACGGAAATCCGGACCGCTTCGGCGTGCTTTTCGACAGCAGTCGGTGCATCGGCTGCCGGAGCTGCGAAGCGGCCTGTAACGCCACCCACGATTTGCCTAAGCCGCCGGCGCAGCCGTTCGACGATCCGAAGGTGCTGAACGAAAAACGGCGGCTCGACCAGTCGCGGTTCACCCTGGTCAACAAATTCACCAAGGAAGAGACCGGGGGCGCGGAAACGTTCGTGAAGATCCAGTGCATGCACTGCGACGAGCCGGCCTGCTTCTCGGCCTGCCTGGCCAAGGCGTTTACCAAGACGCCGGAAGGTCCGGTGGTTTACAACTCGAAGCAATGCATCGGTTGCCGGTACTGCATGCAGGCCTGCCCGTTCTACGTGCCGACCTACGAGTACCAGAACGCCTTCACGCCGCGGGTCCGCAAGTGCACGATGTGCCACGAGCGGATCATCCAGGGCGGCATCCCGGCTTGCGTCGAGACCTGCCCGCAGGAAGCGTTGATCTTCGGCAAGCGCGCCGACCTGATCAAGATCGCGCGCCGGCGCATCGACGACGAAAAAGCCGGTTACGTCGACCACATCTACGGCGAGCAGGAAGTCGGCGGCACCTGCTGGATGTACATCACCAAGACGCCGTTCGAGAAACTGCAATTCCGAATGGACGTGGGCATCACCCCGATGCCGAAGCTCACTTACGGCTACCTGGCAACCATCCCGGTGCTGCACACGGGCCTGCCCATCCTGCTGGCCGGCTTCTACGTCATCACCAAGAACATGAACCTGAAAAAGAAGGAACAGGGAGGTCACCAATGAGCCAGCAAACCGTTGCCGTGCAAAACGTCAAAGCCTCCTGGTTCCGCGAAAAAATCCTGATGGGCAAAACCGTCGGGGAATACATCCGCGGCTTTTTCACGCCGCTCAACCTGGTCGCCGGCCTGATCCTGGCCGTCGGCCTCCCGGTCATGGCCTACCGCCTGCTCAAGGGCCTGGGCGCCTCGACCAACCTGAGCGACATCAATCCGTGGGGCCTCTGGCTGGCCTTCGACATGTTCTTCGGCGTCGCCGTGGCGACCGGCGGTTTCTGCATGGTCGTCGGCGTCTACCTCTTCGGCCGCAAGGACTACAAACCGATGGTCCGGCCCGCCATTCTCACCGGCTTCCTGGGCTACTTCTTCGCGATCGTCGGCCTCGCGTTCGACCTGGGCCGTTACTGGGCGCTGCCCCTGCCGTTTTACTACCTGGGCACCGCCTCGGTCCTGTTCCTGGTCGCCGAACACCTGGCGCTGTATCTGACGATCCAGTTCGTCGAGTTCCTGCCCGCCGTGGTGGAATGGTTGAACCTGCGGCGGATCCGCCTCTGGCTCGACAAGATCCACATCGGCGCGGTCATTCTCGGCTCGGTGCTGGTGATGGGCCACCAATCGGCCCTGGGCGCGATGTTCCTGCTGATGCCCACCCGCCTGCACCCGCTGTGGTACACGACGTTCATTCCGTACCTGTTCTTCACTTCCTGCCTGGCCGGCGGCCTGTCCATGCTGGTGCTGGAAAGCATGATCTCGCACAAGGTCTTCGGCTATCAGGTGAAGGAAACCGACCATGAACTGATGGACCGCCTGACCCTCGGCCTGGGCAAGGCCGCGGCGTTCTGCCTGTTCAGCTACTTCGCCCTGATGGTCCTGTCGCTGATCCGCGGCATGCAATGGCAGATGCTGTTCCACACCGGCTGGGGCTACTGGAAGCTGTTTGAAATCGCCTTCAGCACCCTGCTGCCGATGTACCTTTACGCCATGGCGGTTCGCCACCAGAAAGCTTCGCTGGTCCGGTGGGCGAGCGGCATCACGGTGCTGGGCATCATGCTCAACCGGTTCAACGTCGTGATCGTCGCCCTGAACTGGAACGCGCCGGTCCGCTACTATCCGAGCTGGATGGAAGTGATGCTTTCGCTGACCCTGGCCACCCTGCTGGTCCTGGTTTTCAAGTGGGTCGTCAACCGCATGCCGGTCCTCTACCGCCTGCCCGACTTCCCCGACGAGGATCATTAGTCTCGTTTTTTTAACACTGACCGGAAAAGCCGCGCCCCTTGCCAGGCGCGGCTTTTCTTTTTCAACCGAACTGAATATGGTTAAAAAAACCATCTATCACGGAATCAACCGATGAAAGCCGACGAACTGCGAAACTTGATAGCCGGCGGCGAGAGCGACCGCGTCGAATTCAAGAAATCGATCGCCAATCCTGACCGCATCCGGCAAACGGTGTGCGCACTGGCGAACGATCTCCCGCGGAATGAAAAAACCGGTGTGGTATTCGTTGGCTTGACCGACCAAGGCACTCCTTCCGGTTTGACCATCGATGATAAACTCCTAAAAATACTCGCTGACATTCGCCAGGAAATTTTGCCGTTTCCGGTGATCGCCATCGAACGGCTTTCCCTGCCGAACGGCGAATGTGCCTACCTCGCCGTCGAGCCGGCCATCGATCCGCCGGTCCGGTATAAAAACACCGTCTTCGTGCGCGTCGGGCCCACAACCCGGCAAGCCAATTCGGCCGAGGAATTACGGCTCATTGACAAACGCCGCGCGCATGAACTTCCATGGGACATTCGGGAAGCGCCATCGCTGACCTTGGACGATCTGAACATTGATTTCTTCCAACGCGAATATCTGCCGATCGCCGTTGCGCCGGAAGTATTGGCGGAAAATCAGCGTACGATCGATCAGCAATTGCAATCCCTGCACCTGGCCAATCCCGGTAATCCGCCCAAACCGACCCACCTCGGAATTCTGACCGTCGGCAAGGATCCGCGACAGCACATCCCCGGCGCCTATATCCAATTTATAAGGATCGACGGCGACAACATGGGTGATGCGATCATCGACCAAAAGGAAATCGACGGCCCGCTTTCCGAGTTGTTGCGCCGCTTGGACGATCTGCTGGAAATCAATATCCGCAACGCCCTGCAAATTGCCGGCGGGCCGACCGACACGCCACGCCCCGATTACCCGCTGCTTGCCCTGCAACAATTGGCGCGCAACGCCGTGATGCATCGCCGCTATGAGGGAACCCACGCGCCCGTCCGCATCTACTGGTTTCGCAATCGCGTGGAAATCACCAATCCCGGCGGACCATTCGGCATGGTAACACGGGAGAATTTCGGGTCGCCCGGCCTGACCGACTACCGCAACCCGCACCTGACCGAGGCGATGAAAAATCTTGGCTTCGTGCAGAAATTCGGCGTCGGCATTCCCATTGCCCAGCAACAACTCGAAAGAAATGGAAATCCGCCCTTGGAATTTCAAATTGAGGACAATTTTCTCTCGGTGATTCTTAGGAGCCGATAATGAGTATCCCGGTCATCACTTTTTTCAACAACAAAGGCGGGGTCGGTAAAACATCTCTGGTCTATCATTTGGCCTGGATGTACTCCGAATTGGGCTATCGGGTCCTCGCCGCCGACTTGGACCCGCAGGCCAATTTGTCGGCGGCTTTTCTGGACGAGGAGGAGTTGCTCGAATTCTGGCCGGAAGGCAATCATCCGAAAACAATCTTTGGCTTCCTTGAACCATTGATCAAGGGAACTGGCGATATCGGCGACCCTTTTCTCAAGCCGATCAATGACAAATTGGCCATCATTATCGGCGATCTTTTGCTTTCCACTTTCGAGGATCAATTGTCCGAGGTATGGCCAAAATGTCTCGACCGTGATGAGCGCGCTTTTCGCGTCACCTCCGCTCTTTGGCGTATCCTTCAAAAGGGCGGCGAACAGTTCGAAGCCGATCTGATTCTGATGGATTTGGGCCCGAATCTTGGCGCCATCAACCGCACCGCGCTGATTTCCTCCGATTTTGTCGTGGTTCCTCTTTCGCCCGACTTGTTTTCCCTGCAAGGGTTGCGAAATCTAGGTCCCACCTTGCGGAAGTGGCGAAGCGCTTGGAAGGAGCGATTGGAAAGAAATCCAGCCATGGATATTCATTTGCCATCAGGATTGATGAAACCCATCGGTTACATCCTTTTGCAACATTCCGTGCGTCTCGACAGACCGGTCAAAGCTTACGAACGGTGGATCGAACAAATTCCCGATACTTATCATCGAGAACTTTTGGAAGAACGCGAAAGCCTCATTACCGTGTCCTCGGCGGATGATCATTGTTTAGCGCTACTCAAACACTATCGAAGCTTGATGCCACTTGCCCAGGAAGCCCGGAAACCCATGTTCGCGCTCAAATCGGCGGACGGCGCCATCGGCTCGCATTTGCAAGCCGTGCAGCGGGCGCAAGAAGATTTCGCTAAATTGGCCCGTAGTATCGCCGAACGAACCGGCATCACTCAACAAACGTTTCAACTTTTATAATCACCACGGAAAAATCCGCTTCTTGCGCGGCAGCTTTTCGTTGAGCCGGGTGCGGCAGGGCAGGCAGAACTCGGCGGATTTGAAATCCACGTCCTCGACGTAGGTGGACGAGCGCATCACGCAGACCGGGTCCACGCAGTGCAGCAGGCCGAAGGTGTGGCCCATTTCGTGGATCGCCTCCTTGGCGACGCGCTCGGCCAGGCGCGCCGGATTTTTCGGCAGGCCGTAAAACTCGCTACGCAGGCGGAAGGTGGAGAGGATCGAGCCGACGCCGTTCAACTGGGCCTCGCCGAAGAGAAAAGTAAAGATGGGGAGAAAGAGGTCGACCTCGGCGATACCCTGGATGCGAAACGCGTCCGGCGGCGGGTGGCGGAGCAGGTCGCCCAGCAGCTTGGACACGTGATACTGCTTGCGCACGGCGTCGTAGGCGTACTGGATGTCGGCGAGGCCGTCGCCGACGCGCACTTCGAGCAGAAAGGTCTCGCCCAGGGCGTTGGTCGCCGCCTCCAACACGGCGGGTTCGACCTTGCCCAGCGGCATGAGGTAGACGAGCGACATCCCGGATTATTCTTCCAAATCGCGCAGGCCGTATTTTTTGATCTTGTTGTAGAGCGTCACGCGGTCGATATCCAGCACCTCGGCCGCCTTGGAGATGTTCCAGTTCAAATCCTCGAGCACCTTGACGATGTGCCGCTTTTCCAACTCGCGCAACGGCACCAAATCGGCGCCGCCGACCGGCGCCGCGACCGCCACCTCGTCCGCCGACGGGAAGGACAGGTCGCTGTCGTCGATCATGCCGCCGCGGGCCACCACCATGGCGCGTTCGATGACGTTGCGCAGTTCGCGCACGTTGCCGGGCCACGAATACGTCTGCAGCTTGGCCAGGGCGCGCGGCGTGAAGCCCTCGAACTGGCGGGTCATCGACAGGCCGTATTTTTTCAGCAGGTAATGGGCCAGCAGCGGCAGATCCTCGCGCCGTTCGCGCAGCGGCGGCAGGGTGATCATGAACACGTTGAGCCGGTAGTAGAGGTCCTCGCGGAATTTCCCTTCCTTGACCATTTCCTCGAGGTTGCGGTTGGTGGCGCTGATGATGCGGAAGTCGGTGCCGATTTCCTTGGAGCCGCCGAGGCGGTAGAAGCGCTTGGTCTCGATGACCCGCAACAGGTCCATCTGCATTTTCGGGGTGATGTCGCCGATCTCGTCGAAGAAGATCGTGCCCTTGTCGGCCATTTCCAGCTTGCCCTTGCGGGCGAACTGCGCGCCGGTGAAGGCGCCCTTTTCGTGGCCGAACAGCTCGCTTTCCAGCAGGCCCTCGGGATACGCGCCGCAGTTGATGGAGATCAGCGGGAAATAGCGCCGGTTGCTGTTTTTGTGGATCGCCCGCGCCACCAGTTCCTTGCCGGTGCCCGATTCGCCGCGGATCATCACCGTCGCGTCGGTGTTGGCGACCTCCTGGATCATCTGGATGACGCCCTTCATCGCGGGCGTGTCGCCGACGATCTCGTCGGTGGAAAACAGTTCGTTGACCCGTTCCTTGAGCGCCTGGTTTTCAGAGAGCAGGCGGAGCCGTTCGATGCCGTTGCGCACCAGGTGGCTGAGTTCGTCGGGGTCGATCGGCTTGCAGATGTAGTCGAAGGCCCCGTCTTTCAAGGCTTGGATGGCGGTGTCGACCGAGGCGAAGGCGGTGATGATGATCGTGATCAGGTTGGGATCGATTTTGCGGATGTGGCGCTGCAGCTCGATGCCGTCCATGCCGGGCATCTTGATGTCCAGCAGCACGATGTGCCAGCGTTCGTTCTGCAATTTCTGCATCGCCTCGTTGGCGTCGGCCGCCGTGTCGACCCGATAGCCGTCGGCCTGGAACCAACTGGCCAGGGAATCGCGCACCGAAAACTCGTCGTCCACGATCAGAATGCCAATATCCTGCGGATTCATCAGACCGGCTCTCCTTTCGCGTTGGCGTCGGACGGCGGCTCCCCGGCGGGCGCCGGCCGTTCGCGCGGCAATACGATGGTGAACGTGGTGCCCTGGCCCACTTGCGAGGTCACTTGAACGGTGCCGCCGTGCGACTGCACGATCCCGTAAACCACCGACAAACCCATGCCGATGCTTTTCTTGCTTTCCTTGAGCGAAAAGAACGGCTCGAAAATGCGCGGCAGGATCTCCTCGGGAATGCCCTTGCCCGTGTCGATCACCTTGATCGTCACCTCTTTTTCGGCGGCGCAGTCCGTCCAGACCCAGAGTTTGCCGCCCTTTTCCATCGCGTCCAGCGCATTGACCATCAGCGCGACGAGCATCTGCTGGATGCCGCTGGAATCGCAGTAGAGGCGGTCGCTGCCCTCGCCGCCGCTCTGCTTGCCCAGTTCGACGTTCTTCATGTCGGCGCTGTGCTTGATCAGGGCGATGCTCTTGTCGACGATCGAAGTGAGGTTGTCCCACTTGAACTCGCCGAACGACTGCTTGGAAAACATCAGCAGATTTTTCACGATGTCGCCGACGCGCTTGACCTCGCCGGCCGACAGCTCGAGGTACTGGTTGATCTTGTCGCCGCTCTGCGGCGGCGGCGTCTCGCGGCCGAGCAGCTTCATCGTCAGCTTGAGGTAGCTCAGCACGCCCGACAACGGGTTGTTGATTTCGTGGGCGACCATCGCCGACAGCTTGCCGAGCGAGGCCATCTTTTCCTGCATCAGCACGCGGTCGTGCGCCTTCTCCAACTCCGTGGTGCGCTCGTGAACCTTTTGCTCGAGCGTCCGGCTCCACTCCACCAGGTCGGCGTGCGCCTCGCCCAGCCGGCGGGTCATGACGCCGAACGACTCGGCCATCGCGCCGATCTCGTCGTTGCCGGCCGGCGGCAGCTTGACGCCGAAATCGCCGTGGGCCAGCGCCGTCGACGCGCGCGTCAACTGGACGATCGGCCGCATCAGGTAGCGCGAAACCAGCAGCGCCAGCAGCACCGTCGCCACCAGGGTCAGCGCCAGGAAGCCCAGCAGGAACTTGACGTCGGTGTAGTACGGCTCGAGCGCCTCGTCCTCGAACAGCGCGACGATGATGATCCAGTCGTAGGGCTTGAAGTAACCGACCTTGGCCAGTTTGGTCTTGAGCTTGCCGGAATCGCCGGGCCACGGGTAATGGATCGTCTTCACCTCGCCGGGCGCCAGGTGAATGGCATCGCGGCGGATCTGTTTGAGTTCCTCGCCGCCGATCATGTTAATGGCGAACAGGTTCTGCTTTTCGAGGTGGGGATGGACCTGGAACGTGCCGCTGGAATCCAGTACGTAGCAGTAGCCCGTCCGGCCGACGTGGATGCCGCGGATCAATTCGCGCAAGGTCAGGAAGCGATCGCCCGTCTGCCAGGCCGGCGAGGCGCCGGAAACCTGATCGACCTCGTTGTGGCCTTCCTGCCGGATGCGGTCCAGCGCCTCCTGGGCCTCGCACAACAGGGTGATCATCTTGACGATGCCGTCCAGCTCGTGCTCGGCGGAGCGCAGATTGAATTGCCGCAGGTTTTGCAGGCTGGCGAAGCCGTAGCCGACCAGCGGCACCAGGGAAATGGCGAGGAACATCAGCAGCAGTTTGCGGCCGAAGAGACCGAGCGACGGAAACCGCGAGTTTTTCGGCTTTTTTTCACCCATGTTCGTTACATCGCCGCACCGTTGGAAATGACGGATCGAAAACAAACTACCACATATAAACGATTGGTAACACAGTTGTCGCGGCTTGGGTAGGCGGTTCGTGGCCGAGAAAACGATTCGTGAGGGAAGGCATTATAAAGCAAAAAAAACCTTTCCCTGCTTCGTTGGGACGAAGCAGGGAAAGGTCGGTGTCTCGCGTTCGTCGTCGCCGCCTAGAGCGGCAGGACAAACCCCATGGCCTGGGTGTCGGCGTCGATCGAGCAGATCTTGGTCATTTCCAGGTTGGCCTGGCAAACGTCCTGCTGCACGGTTTCGCGCGTGACGGTCAGTTGATTGGCGCGCATGGTTTCTTTTTTGGGAAAGAAGAACCAGAGCTGACCCGTGCCGTCCAGCAGCGTTTTGTATTTGTTGGCGAGCGCCGTGGCGTCGTCTCCCTCGCGCAACCAGATCAGCACCATGGGCACCTTGGCGCCGGCCGGCACTTCGTAAACCAGCGAGGCGTGACCGTGCTGTTCGGCTTGGATTCGATCGACGACCTTCGGATCGGGACTCACCATCAACAAACGATCATTCGGCCAAATTCCCAACTTGGCGGAGATAGATTTCAAGCGACATCGCCTCCTTGACCAACACTCCCCCCACACAGCTCTTCCATCGCCCCCCGGGAGGTTGCGTCAATTTAATTTTCCGCTACGATCCATCGCGAAAATTATCGCGTTAGTATTTCCTCAACACGCTGCATTTGCAAGCCGATCTCTTTTTGGTATTCCATCGCTCCTTCGAGATGCAAATAACCTTTCGAGACGGCCTCCACCATCTGGACCTTGGCGGTCAGCACCTGATATGCGGCGTCAAAATCCGGAAACTCGAACAGCACGAACGGACGCCGGCGCGTGTAGATGCCGCGGCCGGATTTGGTCTTGCCGGCCTTCATGCGCAAGTAGGCCGCCGGGCCGTTTTTCACGGCAAACTGAAAGATGCGGTCCGGGCTGATCTTCGTCATGTCGGTCATTTCCGGATCGCCGGCCTTGTTGAGCTGCGACATGGCGGTCGTCACCATGTAGAGCAGCAGCTTGACCTTGAGCGCGCGCTTGGCCGGATCCTTCGGGTCGGCGTCGGGCATAAGGATCTTCAGGCTCAGCAGCAGCGGCACGACGCGCACGATCACGTCGAGCCGGTACAAGCCCTTCACCGCCGGCAGCGCCAGGCGGCCGGCGAAGAAATCGTTGAGCGACTTGAGATCCTTGAAAACGAACGCCACCGTCGGCTTCTCGTGCCGGCCCTGCACCACCTCGAGCGTGTCCTCGGCGAAGACCAGGTGGGCGGCGGTGTCGGTGTCCTTGACCTCGAACTGCACCACGCCGGTCAGCTTCTTGGTGAGCAGGCGGATCCATTTTTCATCCTCGCGCACCACCTTGGTCAGCGGCAGCGCGGCGCGCAAAAACAGTCGGGCCTGGATTTCGTCGGGCGTCGGCATGGCTACACCTCGTCTTCCCAGTTTTCGTCCGCCTCGAAGTCCATTTTCAGGACGGCCTGAATGGCCTCGATGATGCCGTCGGCGTCCATCTTGTAATAGTGCAGCAGATCGTCCGGGTAACCGACGATCGAAAACTCGTCCTGCAGGCCGAGTTTGCGCAGCACGCAGCCCTTGCCGGAGGCGGCGATGACGTCGGCCACCGCGCTGCCGAGGCCGGCGAACACGTTGTGGTCCTCGACGGTGATGACGCGCCGGGTTTCCAGCACCGCTTCCAACACCGCCTGTTCGTCGATCGGCTTGATGGTGTGCATGTCCAGCACCTTCACCGAGATGCCCTGCGCCTTGGCCATTTCCGCCGCTTCCACCGCGCCGGCCACCGTGCGGCCCGTGGCGATGACGGTGACGTCGGTGCCCTCGTGCAATTTAATCGCCTTGCCGATCTCGAAGGGGAAATCGCGCTTCTTGTGCACGGGCGGCTCGAAGCTGCGGCCGATGCGGATGTACACCGGGCCGTCGTAGGCGATCGCCGCTTCCATCGCCTTGGCGGTTTCGAAGGCGTCGGCGGGGGCGATGACGACCATGTGCGGCATGGCGCGCATCACCGAGAAGTCCTCGGTGCAGTGGTGCGTCGTGCCGGCCTGGCCGAACGAGGTGCCGCTGTGGGTGGCGATGATCTTCACGTTGCGCTTCTGGTAGGAGATGTCGGTGCGGACGAATTCCGCGCCGCGCAGCGCGGCAAAGGCGGCGAAGGTGGAGATGACCGGAATCAGGCCGGTGGCGGCCATGCCGGAGGCCATGGCGATCATGTTGATTTCGGCGATGCCGACGTTGAAGAACCGGTCGGGGTGATCCTTGCTGAAGCGGCCGATCTTGGTGGAGCCGGCCAGGTCGGCGGTCAGGGCGACGATTTTTTTGTTTTCGTGGCCGAGCTTGGTCAGGACTTCGCCGTAAATTTCGGCTTGGGTCATATGGTCGGCGTCTTCGACCGTCCAGGTGAGGCCTTTCACGGTTTGTTTTGCCATGGTCATTTCCCCTTATAATTCCGGCGGAGCGATTCGAGGGCCTGTTTCGCTTTCGCCTCGTCCAACCCGGCGTAGTGCCAGCCGGCCTGGTTTTCCATGAAGTCCACGCCCTTACCCTTGACCGTATTGGCGAGGATGAGCACCGGTTTTTCGGTTTCGGCATGGGCGGTTTCGATCGCGTCGCAGATCTGGTCGAAGTCGTGGCCGTCGATCTCGATCACCCGCCAGCCGAAGGCTTCCCATTTGGCCTTCAGCGGTTCGAGGGCCATGATTTTCTCGGTTGGGCCGTCGATGCACAGGCCGTTGCGGTCGACGAAGGCCGTCAGGTTGGTGACCTTGAAGTGCGCGGCCGACATCGCCGCTTCCCACACCGGGCCGGCATCGAGTTCGCCGTCGCCCATCACGACGTAGGTGTGCCACTTCTTGCCCTGCAACCGGGCGCCCATGGCCATGCCGATGCCGATCGACAGGCCGTGGCCCAGCGAACCGGTCGAGGCGTCCACGCCGGCGACCTTCAGGCAGTCCAGGTGCATGCCGAAGGGCGAGCCGGTCTTGTTGAATTTCTTTAGGTCTTTCTTGTCGAAGTAGCCCAGGTCACCCAGGATGACCGCGTGGCCGACGCCGCCGTGGCCTTTGCTGAGAATGAAGCGGTCGCGCTGATCCCATTGCGGTTTCTTGGGATCGATCTTCATCACCCGATAGTAAAGCGCGACCAGAATGTCCGTCTGGCTGAACGCGCCGCCGATGTGGCTGCCGCCGCAGGCCAGCGTGGTGTCGACGATGCCCTCGCGGATCCGCAGGGCGATCTCCTCCAGCTTCTTCCGTTCTGCAGGTTTTAGCGCCATGGTGTGTCCCTCATTCCAAACTTTGAAACAATTTTTGGGGTGTTCGTGGCCCGGCGAAAGGCCAACCTTCAAACGCACGTCAGAAAACGAAAATTTTCGTATTGTCCTTATCAGAATGTGTTTTAGCTCACCGCGGCCGCCGCGCGCCCGGCCGCGTTCGACGCGGCGCGCCAACGGCCGAGTGTGCATTTTTACACAAACCTTGGAACGATTTCAACGCGGGGGTCCGCCCCGGTTCAACCGGCGAAATAGCGCTCCAGCCGCTGCAGTCCCTCGGCCAGGTTTTCGTACGAGTTGGCGTAGCTCAGGCGCAGGTACCCCTCGCCGCCCGGGCCGAAATCGGTGCCCGGCGTCACCGCCACGCCCGCCCGTTCGAGGATGTCGAACGCCAGCTCGTAGCTGTTCAGGCCGCGCTTGGCGCACTGGGCCTTGGCGTTGCCGAAGACGTAGAACGCGCCGGTCGGCGCGACGGTCACGCCCAGGCCGATCTCGCGGCAGCGCGCCAGCAACAGCCGGCGGCGGCGGTCGTAGGCCAGACGCATGGCCTCGATTTCAGCGGCGCAACCTTGCAAGGCGGTGACGGCGGCGGCCTGGACGAAATCGCCGGCGGAGATGAAAAAGTTCTGCTGCATTTTCTGGATCGGCCGCGCCAGTTCGGGCGGCACGATCAGGTAGCCCAGGCGCCAGCCGGTCATCGCGAAGCATTTCGAGAAGCCGTTGACGATCACCGTCCGCTCGCTGAATTCGCGGGCGCTGGCCGCGCGGCCCTCGTAAACCAGGCCGTGGTAGATTTCGTCGCTGACCACCACCGGGCCCAGATCGCAGATGGCCGCCAGGCGCTCGCGGTCCAGCAGGTTGCCGGTCGGGTTGGACGGGCTGTTGACGAGGATCGCCTTGGTGCGGGGGGTGATTTTCGCGGCGATCGCCTCGGGCCGGTACTGAAAGCCGTCTTCCTCGTACACGTCGACGAACACCGGCGTGCCGCCGCCGAAAGCGACGATTTGCGGATAGCAGGCGTAGCCGGGATTGGCGAGGATGACCTCGTCGCCCGGATCGCACAGCGCCTGAAAGGCCAGCAGCAGGGCCGGGCTGGAACCGGTGGTGACGATGATCGCGTCGGGGTCGATGGTGGTGCCGTACTGCTCGGCGTGCCAGCGGGCGATGGCCGCGCGCAGTTCGCGGCGCCCCATGCTGTGCGTGTAGTGGGTGCGGCCGGCGCGCAGCGCCTCGGCGGCCGCGTCGATGACGCAGGCGGGCGAATCGAAATCGGGTTCGCCGACCTCCAGGTGGATGACGTGCCGGCCGGCGGCTTCCATCGCCTGCGCCTTTTCCAACACTTCCATCACCAGAAACGGCGGAATCGAAACGCTTTTTTCGCTGGGCTTGATCATGGTCGCGGTCCTCGGTTGCTGGGGATTTTTGTAGCATTTGCCCGCTGTCTTGGAAAGCGCCCGCCGGGTTTTCCCGGTTGACCGCGGGCCGGCGGCAACCCATTATTTAGCCAAGATCAGCAACCGGGAGCGGACGCGATGCCGATTTACGAATACCGCTGCGAAAAGTGCGGCAAGGTCAGCAGCTTCATGGAGAAAATGTTCGAGCCGCCGCGCCTGTTCGGTCGCCGCAAGAAGTGCGCCCACTGCGGGTCGAAAAAACTGACGAAAATCCCCAGCGGCTTCGGCATCAGCGTCGAACGGACGCGCAACGAAACGCTCAACGAGCTCAAATCGCTGGGCAACGTGCAGTTCGTGCCCCAGACGACGCCCCCCGCCCCCGCCGGCCCGCCCCCGGGCGGCTGCCCCTACGAAAAACAATTCAAGGAAGAGCAAGCCAAGGCCGACGCCGCCGAGCACGAACGCAAGGCGCGCGAACCGATCGTCGTTTCGTGATCTTCCCTACCGATTGAAAGCCCGACCAGCGACACCCGGGGAACCGGCGCCGGCGGCGCCGAGATCTCAGTTGGACTGTTCCAGCGTCTGCACCAGCAGCATCAGGGTGCGGTTGACCGGCGCGTCCAGCCCCAGGCTTTCGGCCAGTTTGACCACCGCCCCGTTGAGGGCTTCGATCTCGGTGCGCCGCTTTTTGAACAGGTCTTGCAGCATGGTGGGCAGGTGATCCGCGGTGTGGGCGAGATACTGCTCCACCTGGGTGACGGGGCTGTTGTAGGTCAGTTTGATGTTCGCCGCTTGCAGGATGCGTGCGGTTTCCTCGACCGCCAGGCGCATCAGTCGCCGGGCCGGATCCAGGTTGAGCACGTTGCCGTGCCGCACCCGCGTCAGCGAGGCGATGGCGCCGACGCCGATCTGCACCAGCACGCGGCTCCAGCGCAACGACCGCAGGTCGTCGGCGACGGTGGTCTTGATGCCGTGCCGCGACAGGAAGGCCGCGGCCGCCGCCGTGCGTTCGGCGGCGAGCGGATCGAACGGGGCGATCGCGGTGTCGCCCCAGGCGGTGTGCAGCAGGTGCCCGGGGGCGAGCAGGGCCGCGCCGAGGTTCGTGGCGCCGCCGGCGACGCGTTCGGCGCCGAAGGTTGCGGCGAGGATTTCCTCGTTGCCGATGCCGTTTTGCAGCGACAGGACGAGGGTGCGCGCGTCGGCGAACGGCGCGGCGGCCTGGGCGGCGTCGGCGGTATCGTGGCATTTGACGAGGATGACGATCAGCTCGGGCGGCGTGCGGGTCGTCGGCCGGTCGCCAATCGGCACCGGCAGGATTTCCGTGCCGCTGATGCCTTCCACGCGCAGCCCGCCGCGGCCGACGGCCTGCACAAGGCGCGGATCCTTGTCGACGAGCATCACCGAGGCGCCGGAGCGATGGAGCAGGTAGGCCACGAGGCCGCCCATCGCGCCCGCGCCGACGATCAAGGTATTCATCTCCCCCCTCGAATCCAACGGCCGGCGAGCGAAGCCGGCCAACACCATCAATCCGCACGCCGCAGCCCTTCCCGCGATCCGGAAAGGGCTACGGGCGGATCCATTCGGTCCGGTAAAAAAAGGACCAGCCCGGGGCCGGTCCTGGCGATCAAACGAATCGCAACCGCTTAGAGCGGCTTGTTTTCGGGAGCTTTTTTCTCTTCGCCCTTTTTCTCGGGAGCCGCGGGAGCCGGAGCCGGCACCGCCACGCCTTCCAGCTTCGCCTTGATCAGCACGAGCTGCTTGGAGAGCACTTCGAGATCGGGCATCACGTCCGGGCCCGCCACGACTTTCATCGAGTTGACCGCGGATTGGAAGCTGTCGACGCTGCGCAGGAACATGACGCGATCGATGCGCTTATCGACCAATTCGCCGTTTTTCACGGCGGTCACGATGGATTCGTTCATCGCGTTGACTTTCAGATCCATCGCTTTTTCGAATTCCTCGAGATTCGGCGTATCGCGACGGGCATTGATGGCCACCAGCGCCAGCGCCAAAACGGCCAGGATCAAAGCCAGGCCCGGGATAAAGCCGATATGTTTCTTTTCGTCCACCTTCGTATCCTCCTTTTTACCAAGTTGCTGATTGTGTCCGGGATCCTTTGTCGCGAACGCCGGCGGAATTCCTTCCGGCGTTTCTTTTCGTTCCTGCAAAGTCCGATGAGTGGCGCAGTAGTCGGAACCAGCGACCGCGTTGGCCGGGCAGGCATTTCCCGTGCTGGTGACCGCACGACACTGCATTCGGATGGGAAACCCCGATTTCAAGAAAACAAAAAGTTTTCTATATGCTTCACCATAACAATCACGCCGAAGGGGTGTCAAGGCAATCCTTGTCCATCCCCGGCGCGGCCCAAGCGAGAAAAAAACAAAATCCTTTGTTTTTACTTCGCTTTTTCCTTGAGCTTGGCGCGCAGCAATTCCAAACCGAACCGTTTCATCAGCATCCGGTCGAGCATCCCTTCGGGCATCAGGCGCTTGAGCAGCGGAAAACGGGTCGAACCCTCGCCCAGGCGGATCAGGCGCGGCGGCACCGGCTGCGTCAGCAGATCGACCAACGTCCGCGAAAATTCGTCGGTCGGCGTGGCGTTTTCCTGCGAGGTCTGGGCGCGTTTGATCAGGAACTCGGCGATCGGATGGTAAAGCGACCCGGGCCCGCCGAACTGGCCGGTCAGCGAGGCGGCGTTGTCGCCGAAGCGCGATTGGATCGCGCCGGGCTGCACCGCGACGACGTCCACGCCCAGCGGCGCCAGTTCCATGCGCAAGGCCTCGGAAAACGACTGCATCGCCGCCTTCGAGGCGCAGTAGGCGCCGGCGAACGGGGTGGTCAGCACGGCCGAGACGCTGGTGACGTTGACGATTCGCCCGAAGCCGTGCTTGACCATGTGCGGCACGACGGCCTGGATCAGGGCCAGCGCGCCGACGACGTTGGTTTCGAACTGCCGGCGGATTTCGGGCAGCGGTAGTTCGATCGTCGGGCCGAACAGGCCGAAGCCGGCGTTGTTGATCAGCATATCGATCCGGCCTGCCGCCGCGAGGACCTCGTCCACGGCGTGTTGGATCGAAGCGGGGTCGGTGACGTCGAGGGCCACGATGTCGAAATTTTCCGCCTTCAACTCGGTCAGCGATTCGGGGCGGCGCGCCGAGGCGAAAACGCGGTGCCGGCGTTGCCGGAAGTCGCGGGCCAGCGAATACCCGATGCCGGAAGAACAACCGGTGATCAATACATTCATTTGTTCGGGCATGGTCATGATCGGTCCCTCCCTCGCCGCGACTCAATCGGCGGCGACGATCCAGTGTCCGGGCTCCACCTCCCGCCAGTCACCGACCGACGGAAACCGGTCAGGAGCCTCCGCTTCCGGCGCGCTCCCGTCCCGCATTAATATCCGACGCACCTCGGGATGCAAAGCGGGGATCGAGGCGATCAGCGATTGCGTATACGGGTGGCGCGGCCGCGCGATGACGGTCTCGGTCGGCCCCATTTCGACCGGCCGGCCGCGATACAGCACCAGCACCCGTTCGGTCAGCGCCCGCACCACGCGCAAATCGTGCGAAATGAACACCAGGGCGACGCGCGTCTCGCGGACCAGATCGGCGAGCAGCCGCAGAATCTGGGTCTGGATGGAGACGTCGAGGCTGGCGACCGGTTCGTCGGCCACCAGCAGGTCGGGCGAGACGATGAGCGCCCGCGCGATGCCGACGCGCTGGCGCTGGCCGCCCGACAGTTCGTGCGGCCGGCGGTTGAGCAGCGAGCGGTCGAGGCCGACCTTTTCCAGCCAGGCCGCGACCAGGGCGCGGCGCGCGGCGTCGTTTTCGCCCAGGCCATGCACCTTGAGCGGCTCGGCGATCGCGGCGCCGATGCGCAGGCGCGGATCCAGCGCGCCGGCGTTGTCCTGAAAGATCATCTGCACCCGGCGCCGCACGCGCCGGCGCGCCTCGCCGGTCACACGGTGCACGTCCGCGCCGTCGAGCAGCACGCGCCCCGCGTCCGGCGTCACCAGGCCGACGATGATCCGGCCCAACGTGGTTTTGCCGGAGCCGGATTCGCCGACCACGCCCAGCTTCTCGCCGGGCCCCAGCGTCAAGCCGACTTCGCGCAGAGCCGCCACCGGCCGCCCGCGCCGGTTCATCAGGCCGCCGGCGGCGTGAAACGTCTTGCTCACGCCTTCCACGACCAGCCATTGCTTTGCAACGTCAGACATCGAAAACGATCCGCACCCGCCAGCCGTCCGCCGCGGCGACGACCGCCAGATTGTGATAAGTCACCGCCTTGATCGCCCCCGCCGGCGCGACCAGCGGCAAAAAGTCGACCTCGCCGGCCAGTTCGCGGTTGGTCGCCGTCGTCAGGCGCACCGCCACCGGCGCTCGTTTTTCCACTTCCGACAGATACAACAGTTCCGCCAGCCACCGGACCAGCAGTTCCTCGCGATCCGGGCCCGAGAGCGCCAGCCGCCGTGCCTTGCCCGGCGCCCGTTCGTCGACCCCGCCAAGTCGGGCGGCCAGCGCCCGCGTGGCTTCGACGACCAGCGCCGGCCAATCCGGCGCGGTGATTTCGAGGCAGAGATCGGCGGTGTGCGGCAGTTCCCGCCACGGCATGGTCATTCGCCCGCGCGCAACGACTTCCAGAACGGCCGTTGGTTTTCGAGCACCTTGCGAATCACCATTTCAGTCATTTCCTCGCGGAGCAGAGGCGGATTCGCCCAGGCCGCCGGGGCGCGGTCATCGAGCAGCACCTGCAGCGTTTTGCGCACGCCGTCGGTCAGGCCGCCGAGGTGGTAGCCGCCCTCCAGCGCGAACAGGAGCCGGCCGTGGGCGCATTGCCGGGCGATCTCGATCAGGCGTTCGGTCAACACGCCGTAGGCTTCGGTGGTGAGTTTCATCGCGCCGAGCGGATCGTTCTCGTAGGTGTCGTAGCCCGCGCTGACGATGACCAGATCGGGCTCGTATTCCAGGGCGATCGGCTTGATGATCCGGTCCATGAAGGCCAGATAATCGCCGCCCCCGAACCCGCCCGACAGCGGAATGTTGACCGTGTAACCCTCGCCCTCGCCGAATCCGACTTCGTTGAAGTTGCCGGTGCCCGGGTAATAGGGGAACTGATGGGTGGAGACGTACAGCACGCGGTGCGAGCGCTCGAAGCAATGCTGCGTGCCGTTGCCGTGGTGCAAATCCCAGTCGTAGATCAGCACCCGGCGCGCCTGGTGTTTCTTGAGCGCGTATTCGGCGGCGATCGCCACGTTGTTGAACAGGCAGAAACCCATCGAATGATTCGCCTCGGCGTGGTGGCCCGGCGGCCGCACCGCCGCAAAGACGTGCTCGACCTCGCCGGCGTACAGGGCGTCGACCGCCGTCAACAGGCCGCCAGCGGCCAGCAGCGAAGCGCGATACGTCTGCGGGCAGGTGCCGGTATCCGGATCGAGCCGCACGTAGCGCCCCTCGGTGCGCGCCACCATATCGACATAATTCCGGTCGTGGACCCAGGTCAGTTCCTCGAGCGAGGCCTCGCGGGGCGCGATCATCGTCAGGCGGTCGGCGAACTCACGGGCGACCATATCGTAAATGGAGATCAGTCGATCGGGGCTTTCCGGATGGTAATCGTCGATCACGTGCTCGAGATAGAGCGGGTGCTGCACGAAACCGGTCTTGGCCATGACGAACGTCCTCCGGACGAGATGCCCGCCAATTATCCGGCATTAACCCGGGTTGTCAATCAATGCCGCCGCTCGCCGGCGGCTGTGGAGCCGGGCGCAAATAACGTTCCAGAAACGCGGCGAGTATCGGATAAGCGGCGAGTTTGTTCGTCATTTTGCGCAGACCGTGGCCCTCGTCGTCATAGATCAGCAGTTCGACCGGGTTGCCGCGCTGCCGGAGCGCCTGGACGATCTGCTCGGCTTCGCCCAGCGGCACGCGCGGATCGTTGCGACCGTGGATGACCAGTAGCGGCGCGCGGATCTGATCGGCGCGATGCAGCGGGCTGAGCCGGCGCAGCAATTCCCGGTCGGCGGCCAGCGAGCCGTATTCGGCCTCGCGCTGCGCCCGCCGCCACGGTCCGGTCTGCTCGAGGAACGTCTCGAAATTGGCGATCCCCACGATGTCCACTCCGGCCGCGAACAAATCCGGATATTCCACCAACCCGGCCAGCACGAGATAGCCGCCGTACGATCCGCCCAGCAGCGCCAGGCGGCCGGCGTCGATCTGCGGCAGGTTCTTTTTGATGAACACCGCCGCGTCGGCCACGTCGCGGACCGCGTCCACACGCTTTTCCTTGTCGTCCAGGTGCAGATACGTCTTGCCGTAACCGCTGCTGCCGCGGATGTTCGGCGCGACGACCGCGTAGCCGCGACTGAGAAAATATTGAAACAGCCAATTGAACCCCGGCCGTTCCTGCGATTCCGGCCCGCCGTGCAAATAGAGAACGGCCGGCGCCTTGTCGGCGGCGGACCGGTTGCCGGGCAGATAAACGAAAGCCGGCACCCCTTTTTCGTCGCGCGTCGGATAAAACGCCAGCTTGGGCGCGATGAACGATTCGGCCGGAATTCCCGCCAGGTCGGAAAAGGTCAGTCGCTTCGTCTCGCCGTCGGCCAGATTCTCGACGTAGACCTCCGCCGGGACCGTGGGGCTGGTGTACACCAGCAACAGGCGGTCGCCCTGCGGTGAAAGATCGAGATCGACCAGGACGCCCTCGGGCAATCGCGGCGGCGGCAGCAATACGTTCCGGCTGATGTCGGTGATCACGATCCGGGAAAATCCCTGGTTATTGAGGGTATAGGCCTGGACGACGCCGTTGCGCGAAAAAACGAGTTGCTCGGCTTCCAGACGGCCGCGATCCTGATAATTGAGCGTCAGGTTTTCCACGTCCATGAACGCCGGTTGCGACCATTCGATGCCGAGGTTCGAAATCAGTTGAAAACCCTTGGCCGACTTCGGGCCGACCGGCCAGACGACCGGTTGATAAGTCGCCCAACCCGAATGCTTGGTCAGTAGCATCGGCGCGGTATCCGGCTTGACCAGATCGACCAGGTACAAATTGTTGTTGAACGACGATTCCCACTCCGCTACCACCAACCGCTCGCCGCTGGGGCTGAATGCCTTGGCTTCGAGATTCGCGTCCCTCTGCAGAACGCGGCGGCTTGTCCGGGTCGCCGGATCCATCACGTAAACGTCGAAGAACGCCGCCTGCCGCTCGTTGGAGGTATAGGCGAATTGCCGGCCGTCGCGCGACCAGGCGCCGAAATGAAAAATGGCCTTTTCGTCGGCGGTCAACGCTTCGGTCTTGCCGGTCAGCGGATCGGTCAGAAAAAGCTGGGTGCGTTCGTCGCCGGCCTTGGCCAGCTCGAACACCAGAACGTGCGGATCGGCCGGCGACGGCGCGAACGCGTCGACGGGATCGTCATACGCGGTGATTTGTATCGGCTCGCCTCCCGAGGTATCCAACCGCCAAAGCTGATAGGTGCCGCTGACGTTAGTCCGATAGACCACCGTTTTGCCGTCGGCCAGCCAACGCGCGCCGACGGCCTGCTTGATCTGTAAATAGGACTCCACCGAATGGAGCGGTTGAGCGGCTGTTTCCGGTTCGGCGAAAACCGCCATTGTCGGCCCCACCGCCGCCAAAAAGAGGATAAAGAAGAATAAAATCCAACACTTTTTACCCATTCGTCAAAAACTCCGTTCCGCTTTACCGTCGTTTCGCCTCAACCTTGCCGAGGAAAAATGGGAAATGCAATCGACTATCTTTTTTTGTTTGATTGCTGAGAACCAATCCTTATAATGATTTTGACGGGTGCCCCTTGCAAAAGGTGGAGAAAAAGAAAAAAATCGCACCCCAGGTCGGCCGAGTGCGTACATTGAAAACCGACACCTTCTTTCCCGCGGAAGGCTTCGGTTGCTGGAAGGCAGAAAAAAGAGAATGAAACCAGTTGGTCTTCATCTGGTGATCTCACGCGTTCGCCGGCGGGTCCTGCTGACACGTTTGATTCACGCCCTCTCCTACGCGATTCCGGCGGCGGTCTTCGCTTCCACGATCGTGGTGTTGTTGCATTCGCTCAACCTGGTGGGTGCGGATACACTGCTGACCGTCGTCTTCTCGCTGGCCGCTGCGGTATTGGCCGGCGGCGCGACCTTCGCCGCGCTCGGGGCCTCGACGCGTCGCCTAGCCTGGGATCTGGACCAGCGCGCGGCCCTGCAGGATCGACTGACCAACGCCTTGTATTTTTCCGGCTTGCCCACGCGCCATCCCTTGATGGATCTGGCGATCGCCGATGCCGAGACCGTTGCTCCGACCTTGCCCCTCGAGACGTTGGTCCCCGTCTGGCAACCCGGCTACAGCCGCCGGTTGGCGACCCTGTTGTTGGCGATTCCGCTGGTGTACGCGGCGGCGGCGATCAATTGGCTCTCGCTGCTGCGCGAACCGGCGAAGTCCGACATCCAAGGCATCGCTCAACCGTTGCCGAGCGAATTGGCCGAGGAAGGGTTCCGCGATCTGCCGGCGGCGGCGCAGTTTCTGCCCGCGCTGACCGGGTTGCGCGGCCTGGTGGGCGATTGGCGGGCGCGCCTGACCGAGCTGCGCGAGAACGCGCGGCAACTGGCCATGCAGGCGCCGGCGGAACCGACGCTTCCCGAAACCATCTATAAAGAAGACATGGCCGAGAAGTCCGAGAAACGGCCGATGGGCGCCGGGGCGGTGCTGGCGGCGGACGGCCTGCCCGCGGTGCGTCCCAACGATCGCCTCAACCCGACCGACCTGCGGGCGCTGGGCGAAGTGGATGCGAACATCGATTCCTCGATGCGCAAGGCCTTCGAGCAACTCGACTCGACCCTGCTGGACAAAGACCCGCGCCTGGCGTCGGTGCAAGCCTACGTCGACAACATGCGCGACAATTCGAACAAGGGAATGGACGCCGCCTCGAACCTGATGATGCAGTCGTTGTTCGGCCAGAACCAGGGCCACGAAGGCGACCCGATGGGCTCGTTCCGCAACAAGACCCAGGGCGCCCAGCAGCAATCATTCAGCGAATTTCTGCAGGAATATTCCAAGCACCTGGGCCGCATGGTGGATGCCAAGCAGGATGTCAACGACAAGCGCGCCGCCAACCAAAAGAGCAACCCGACGCCGCAAAATCCGGTGCTGGTTTCCGATCAAGGGCAGCCGCTGCCGCCCAACGGCGAGATGCGGATGGTCAAAATGGATCCCAACCAGGTCCAAGGGGTCAAGTTGAACACCGAGATCGGCCAGCAGATCAATCCGAACAATGGCCCGTCGAAGGCCGGGCGCGGCGGCGGCACCTACCGCGGCGCGATCAAGATGAAACACGAGGACGTCACGGGAACCGGGCGCCAGGAAACCCTGCAGGGCCAGGTCGGCGAGGGCCGCTCCTCGGTGCAGATCCTGGAAGACCTCGAAGGAGCCGACAAAGCCTCCTACGACAAGATCATGGCGACCTACCAATCGGAGGCCAAGGAGTTGCTGCAGGATCCGACGATTCCCATGTCGATTCGCGCTTACGTACAACGCTATCTCAGTTCCATCAGTAGCGGTCAATAACCGCGGATCGCCGCCCGTTGCAATGAGTTGCCCGGGTTGTCGCCGATCCGTCCGTTAGGGAGAGTTGCTTGGGCCGTTTGTTTGACGACGAGTTTTTGAAAAAGCTCGATTACCTGTACCTGCTCTCGAAAAAGCTGTTCGCGGGCAAGGATACGGCGCAAACGCGCTCGAAAAAAACCGGTTGGGGCATGGAATTCGCCGATTACCGCGATTACAACGCCGGCGACGACCCGCGCTACCTCGACTGGAACCTCTACGCCCGCATCGGCCACCTGGTGACCAAGCTGTTCCACGAGGAAGAAAACCTTAACGTCTATTTTCTGCTCGACGCCAGCCGCTCGATGGATTACGGGCACCCGAGCAAATTCGATTACGGCCGCAAGGTCGTCGCCGCCCTGGCCTACATCGCGCTGGCGAACCTCGACATGGTGTCGATCCAACCCTTCGGCGCCGAGTTGCTGCCCGAAATGTCGCTGGTGCGCGGCAAGGGCCAGATCCTGAAAATCTTCGAGTACCTCGAAAACCTCGAGCCGGCCCCGCAGACCGACATGGAAAAGGCGTTCCGCGCCTTCGCCAACCGCACGAAGAACAAGGGCCTGCTGGTGGCGGTGTCCGATTTCTGGGACGAAGCGGGCTACGAACGCGCCCTGAAGATCGCCTTCGCCGGCGGCTTCGACCTGTCGGCCATCTGCCTCCACCACGAATACGAAGCCGATCCGAAGTGGCGCGGCACGATGACCCTCAACGACAGCGAAACCAATCGCCGGCTGCAGGTCACCATCAGCCCCCGCACCCTGAAGAAATACCGGGTCGAATACGAAGCCTATCTGGAAAAACTGAAAACGGTCTGCAACGCCCTGCGTTGCCATTACCTGTACGCGCGCACCTCGATCCCGTTCGAGGACATGATCCTGCGCGTCTTTCGCGAGGGGCAATTCATCAAATGATCGCCCACGGCATCGGCTGGATCACTTTCGCCATCCTTTACGGCTCGCTGGCCGCCGCGGTGATCGTGGTCTTTCTGCTGCGCCTGACGCGCCGCGGCCGGGCGGTCAGCTCGACGCTCATCTGGCAGAAGGTCATGGGCACCACCCGCTCGTTCTGGCAGGAACTGGCCAGCCTGCTCGTGCAACTGCTCCTCTTCCTGCTGATCTGCCTGGCGCTGGTCGATCCGCGGCCGCCCGCCGCCGAAATCAACCGCCGCTGGATCGCCCTGGTCTTCGACACCTCCGAAAGCATGGCCGCCGTCGACGGCGACGCCTCGCGGCTGCGGCAGGCCGGCCGTCACGCCTGGCAGACCATCGAAACCCTGGCGCCCGTCGACCGCGTGATGATCGTCGCCGCCGGGTCCACCGTCGAGGCGCTGACGCCCTTCACCTCCGACCGCGAGGAAATCAAAAAAGCGCTCGGCGCCCTGTCGGCCGGCGGCGGCGCGCCCCGGATGGACGACGCGCTCGCCTACGTCGCGGCCGCTTTTTCCTACGCCGGCGTCGGCGAAAAAGACATCAAGCAGCTGATCGTGATCACCGACCGGCCCGATCGCGTCACGCCGCCGCAGTGGCCCGACACCGCAACGACCGTCGTCGGCGCCGGGTCGCCGGCGCCCAACGTCGCCATCACCTCTTTCGCCGTGCGGCAGACCGCGAACCTGTCGGATTCCTACGACGCGCTGGTGGAAGTGATGAATTACGCCGACGCGCCGGCGAAAACCGAATTGGCGGTCTACACGCCGACCCAGACGCTGGGCGTGCAGACCCTGCAACTGGCGCCGGGCGGCCGCTACTCGCAGGTCGTCGGCCTGCCGGTCGGCGCGGCGGGCAAGCTGACGGCGCTGCTGCGCAAGACGGAGTTCGCCGACGGCGGCAAGGACGCGCTGCCCAGCGACGACGCCGCGTTCGCCTTTTTGCCGGCGACGCCCAAAGCGCGCGTGCTGCTCGTCGGCGGCCAGAACCTGTTTTTGCGCAACGCGCTGGGGCTGGACCAGACGATCGACCTGACGACGATCCCGAACGGCGATTACCATCCGGGCCTGACGGCCCGCTTCGACGTGGTCGTCTTCGATAAATTCGCCCCGGCCCAGCCGCCGGCCGGCAGCGCGATCTACTTCGCGCCGCCGCCGGGCGGCCCCTTCGTGGTCAAGGCCAACAAGAAAAATCCGGCGACGACCGGCTGGGCGGACGGCAACCCGCTGTTGCAGCACGTCACGATGAGCGAACTGCACATCGAGGAAGCCCGCGTGCTGCAGCCGCAGGACAAGGACATCGTCCTGATGGGCCACTACGACGGCGCCCTGATGCTGCTGCGCGAAAACGGCGGGCGCTACCTGCTGGGTGTTGCCTTCGACCTGGTAAAGAGCGATTTTCCGATCCAGCCGGCGTTTCCGATCTTCCTGCACAACGCCGTGCAGCTCTTCAGC
This sequence comes from Myxococcales bacterium, assembly GCA_012517325.1. Classification (NCBI taxonomy): domain Bacteria; kingdom Pseudomonadati; phylum Myxococcota; class Myxococcia; order Myxococcales; species Myxococcales bacterium. The sequence continues at coordinate 38,809 of JAAYVF010000116.1, forward strand.
CGCAAACCGGAAGGCGAAATCCGCACCGGCAACCGGCTGGGCGAAAAGGTCGAACTGGCCGTGACCCCCGGCCGGCAGCAGGTGATCGTGCAGGACCCGCTCGACCAGAAAATCTCCGTTCCGGTGCGGAGCGGGCGCGCCCTGTTCCGCCCGACCGTCCCGGGCTTCTACACCTACGCCGACGCCGACGCCCTGCGCGTCCTGGCCGTCAGCCTGACCGATCCGGAGGAATCCGACCTTCACCCGACGCCGGGGGCGGCGCTGCCGACCTTCCCGCGGTCGCTGGAAGGCGAAACGCGCGAAATTTTCTGGCCGTGGCTGGTGCTGGCGGCCTTGGTATTAATCGTTCTGGACTTGGTGTTGTTCTATCATGGGCGACTGGCTTAATTACCTGCGCGGGCTCTCGCTGGGAGTCTCGACCGGAACGACGATCCTGCTGGTCCTCGGCCTGGCGGGCGCGATCGCCTCGCTGGCGTTCTTTTCGCGCCGTAGCCGGCTGATGCTGCAACAATGGCTGCGGATTCTGCTGGTGGCCTCGACCGGCGTGTCGCTGCTGCTGGGCGTCCTGGCTTACGCCCAACTGTCGCACACCAAAAAGGAAAAACAACTGGCGGTCATGTTCCTGGCCGACGGTTCGGCGTCGATTCCCGACGGCGAATGGGACCGGGCGCGCGACTGGATCCGCCAGGCCGAACAATCGGGGGGCGACACCTGGACGCGCCGCCTGATCTTCGCCGGCGATCCCCGCTTGTTGTCGCCCGAGCAGGCGAAAAACGACGACGCCTTCCGGCGGCCGGATGACCCGTACGGCACCAACATCGCCCGCGCCTTGCAGCACTCGTTCGATCTGTTCCCCGAAAATTGCACGCGTCGCGCGATCCTGTTGACCGACGGCAACCAGACCGAGGGCGATCTGCTCACCGCCGCGACCCAGGCGGCCGCCCACGGCATCGAACTGGACGCCGTCGTCCTCGACACCCGCACCGACCGCGACCTGTACGTCGAATCGATCTCCGTCCCCGCGGCGGCCCGGCCGGGCGAGCGCGTCAAGGTCGGCGTCGCCGTCGTCACCAACTACGCCACCGCCGCCAAGCTGACGATCATTCTCGGCGGCAAGACGATCCTCAACCAGACCGTCAACGTCGAACCGGGGCGCAACAATTTCAGCGCCGAGGCCGCGGTCGGCGAACAAGCCGCCGCCACCGCGAGCGCCCGCCTCGACGCGCCCGACGACCTGCATCCCGAAAACAACGCCATGTCGGCGTCGCTGCGCATCGCCGCCCGCCCCAAGGTGGCCTTTTTCTCCTCGCGCCTCGACGCCGATCTGCCGCTCGTCGAGGCCCTCGACGGCTCGCGCATCCAGGTGCAGCCCGCCTCGTCCGAACAACTGCCGTCGCAGCCGGGCGCGCTGTACCCCTACGACGTGGTCGTCCTGGCCGATCCGAATTACCAGACGATGACGGCGGCGCAGCAGGGCGCGCTGTTGCAATACGTCAAGGAAGGCGGGGGCGGCGTGCTGGTCATCGGCGGCGAAAACACCGGCGAGCTGGGCAAGAAAGACAACCGGGCGCCGATCAAAAAGATGATGCCGGTCGAATTCAAGGAAAAGAAAAAGACCGAGCCCAATCCGGTGACCCTGGTGCTGGTCATCGACAAGTCGGCGTCGATGGCCCGGCAGCGCAAGTTCTCGATGGCCGTGCAGGCGGCCAACGAAACGATCAACGAACTCGACGAACGCAGCCGCATCGGCGTCATCCTCTTCGACGATTATCCGCGCTGGGCCATTCCGTTGCAGAAGGTCGGCAAGGAAGACAACAAGAAGAAGATGGAAGAGGAGCTCAAGACCTACGGCGTGGACGGCGGCACCTCGATCTATCCGGCGATCAGCGAGGCCTACAAACTGCTCAAGGACGACACCGCCAAGGTCAAGCACATCATTCTGCTCTCCGACGGCATCTCGCTGACCACCTTCCAGCAGTGGGGCCACCTCGTCGAATGGATGGGCAGCAAGAAGATCACCATCTCCTCGGTGGCGCTGGGTTCGGAATCGGACCAGGAGCACCTGAAGAAGATCGCTTCGGTCGGCAAGGGCCGCTACTACTACACCGAGGACTTCTCGCAGATCCCCCGCATTTTCCTGGAGGAAGCCAAGCAGATCACCAAAACCGGCACGGTCGAAAAGAAGTTCAAACCGGCCGTGCTGAAAAAAGGCGACCTGCTCGAAGGCATCGACGCCGCGGCGTTGCCCGAATTGACCGGCTACAATCCGGCCGCGACCAAGCCCACCAGCGAGGTCTACCTCACCGCCGATCGCGAGGAACCGCTGCTCGCCCGCTGGCGCTACGGCCTGGGTCGCGTCACCGCGCTGGCCACCGACACGGGCGGCAAATGGGCGGCCGACTGGCGGACCTGGCCCGGCTACGGCAATCTGATGGCCCGTCTGGTGCGCGGCACCCTGGCCGACATGGCCCTGCGCAACTACCGCATCGAGGCCGTCACCGCCGACCGGCAAGCCGCCACCCGGATCGACGTCACCGATCAGTTCGGCAATTTCGTCAACGACCTCGACCTCGCGCTGAAGATCACCGGCCCCGACGGGACGCCGCAAGAGGCGACGCTCAAGCAGACTCAGCCGGGCGGCTACGAAGGCCGGTTCCCGGTGCCTGAATACGGCGCGTATTCGCTCCTGGTCGAGCCGCGCGGCGGCGGCCTGCAGCGCAGCCAGGGCGTCGGCCAGGTGAATCTGGCGCCGCCGCCCGAATTCGTCGCGGTGCAACCCGACCGCGCTCTCCTGACCCGGGCCGTCGCCATCGGCGGCGGCAAGCTCAATCCGGCGCCGGCCGAGGTGTTCGCCGCGCCCGAGGTCGAATACCCGCGCCGCGAACCCCTGTGGCAGTATATGCTTTACGCCGCGTTGGCCAGCATGTTGCTCTCGCTGCTGATCCGCCGCGGCCTGTTTGGAGGATAAACCATGAGCGATTATCAAGCCCGCGTCGCCGAATTTTCCGCCTTGCTGCGCGAAGTGCGCAACCAGATCGGCCAGGTCATCGTCGGCCAGCAGACCGTCGTGACCGAACTCCTCAAAACCATCTTCGCCAACGGCCACGCGTTGATCGAAGGCGTCCCGGGCTTGGGCAAAACCCTGCTCGTCTCGACCCTCGGCCAGGTGTTCCGCCTCGGCAGCCGCCGCATCCAGTTCACGCCCGATCTGATGCCGGCCGACATCCTGGGCACCAACCTGATCGTCGAGGACGCGGCCGGCCGCAAGCGATTCGAATTCCAGAAAGGCCCGGTCTTCACGCAGATCGTCCTCGCCGACGAAATCAACCGCGCCACGCCCAAAACTCAGTCGGCCCTTCTGCAGGCGATGCAGGAACGGTCGGTCACCGTCGCCGGCGTCACCTACGAGCTGGACAAGCCGTTCTTCGTGCTCGCTACGCAAAACCCGATCGAAATGGAAGGCACCTATCCGCTGCCCGAGGCGCAGGTCGACCGCTTCCTGACCAAGATCCTCATCCAGTACCCGAACCAGCAGGAACTGATGGCGATCCTCGACCGCACCACCGGCGCCGCGCCCCTCGAGGTGAAGACCGTCATGGACAGCGCGAAGATCCTCGCCGCCCAGAAGCTCGCCGCCGAGGTGCCCGTGCCCGACCACGTGCGCGACGCCGTCACCCGCCTGGTGCTGGCCACCCATCCCGAAAGCGACCTGGCCTCCGACATGGTGAAAAAGTACGTGCGTTACGGCGCCAGCCCGCGCGGCGGCCAGGCCATGTTGATGACGGCGAAGGTCACCTCCCTGATGGACAACCGCTACTCGGTGAGCCTCGACGACGTCAAATCGGTGTTGCACATCTGCATGCGCCACCGCCTGCTGCTGTCGTTCGAAGGCGAGGCGGAAGGCGTCAAGACCGACGACATTCTCGCCGATCTCGAAAAGCGGCTGCTGAAGTAGCCCGTCCGATTAAAGCGAAACGGCCGACGGATCGCCGCCGGCCGTTTTTATTTAATTCACCGGTTCTTTATTTGGTCTTCGGCAACTGTGGGCCCGCGCCGAGCATCAGCTTGCCCTGAAAATAGCGGCTCATGATCATCGGGTACTGCTCGGCCCACAGTTCCAGGCCGTCGCGACGGATCGACAGCAGGTTGAAGATTTTCGTGTTGTGCGGCAGGAAATTCGCCAGGTCGGCCGTCGGCGCAAATCGCGGGCAGGGAAACGAGGCGCACTCGCCGCAGAGAAACAAGCTTTTCTCCTTGGCGCAATAATAAGTCTCGCAGACCTTGCCTTGCAGCGGCGTCGGCGAACCGGCGGCCGGTCGGCAACCGGGACATTTGGCGCGATCGGGCGTGGTCTTCATCTGCTCGGCGAGCGATTGGGCCAGGGCTTCGTTCACGTTGGCCAAGTACAACGGACACTTCCCACAATACAATCCGCAGGGCGCCACCAGGTTCTCTTGCACCGGCATTGCTTCAATTCCTTTCCGCTGGCATTGAGTGACATTTCCACTGTAGCACTTTGACCGGGGGCAAGAAACCGACTCGCGGAATTTTTTTACTCGCGGGGGAGACTGAATCGCAAGCGCGTGTCGCCGACCAGAATGGTATCGAGGTTCGGCGTCAACCGATGCCGCTGCACCTTCTGATTGTTGACGAACAGGCCGTTGCGGCTGCCGAGGTCCTCGATCACGTAGCCCTCGGCCGTGTGCCGGATGACGGCGTGATGGCCGGAAACGAGTTTGTCGACCAGGGCCAGGTGGTTGTCGGGAGCGCGGCCGATGGTGAACGCGGCCTGCCGCATCAGGAACCGGCGGGCGCCGGCGCTTTCGCCGAAAACCTCGATGAACGGAAACCGCGCCAGCCGCTGCCGGCGGCCGGGCTCGAGGGCGACCTCCTCCGGGCGCAGCAGGCGGGTTTCGTCCAGTTCAGCGGGGCGCGGCCGGTCCGGTTCGTCGTCCGCGCCGCGCGGCCGGCGGCGCGCTTGCATGGCGTTGACCATCGTCGCGCTGTCGTCGACGGGCGGCGCGAACCATTCGAACGTCAGGGCGATGACGCCGACGATCAACTCGTCGCCGGCCGCCGCCGCCTCGTCGGCGGTTCCCAACGGGTGATGGTTGAGAAAGGTCGCGTTCTCCGAGCCGAGGTCGCGCACGGAAATCCGGCCGTCCGCCACCGTGACCAGCGCGTGCTCGCGCGAGCACTCGGGATCGTCGAATTGAATCTCGCAATGCGGCGCGCGGCCGATCCGGTTGGGCCCCTCGCGCAGGGGCAGTTCGATCCGGCGGCCTTGGTCGTCGGCGGCCACCAGGCGGGCCGTCAGGCGTTTACTTTCGCTCATGCGGATATTGTCGGGCGGGATTCGCCGCCCGGTCAAGCGAAAAGAAGGCGACGGTTTGCAGCCGGCCCGAGTCCTGGCATACAATTTATCCACCTTCCGAGGATGCAGTGGGGGCCGCCATGGAAGATCGTTTTTACAAGAACGTGCTCGATCATCTGCACGACGGCATCTATTTCGTCGACCGCGAGCGCCGCATCACCTATTGGAACCAGGGCGCCGAACGGCTGACGGGTTATTCCGCCGCCGAAATGGTCGGCCGTTATTGCCACGACAACCTGCTCAACCACGTCGACGACAAGGCGCAGCCGCTTTGCCTCGACCGGTGCCCGCTGGCCCACACCATGGAAGACGGCGAGCCGCGCGAGGCCGAAGTCTACCTGCATCACAAGCAAGGGCACCGCCTGCCCGTCGAGGTGCGCACGACGCCTCTGCACGACGAGCAGGGCCAGGTGCTCGGAGGCATCGAAATCTTTTCGGACAACTCGGCCAAGATGGCCATTGTGCAGGAGCGGCGGCAGTTGGAAAAACTGGCGATGCTCGATCCGCTGACCGAGGTCGGCAACCGCCATTACGCCGAAATTCAGATCAACAACATCATCCAGGAAAACACCCGCTATAGCTGGCCCTTCGGCCTGCTGTTCATCGACATCGACCACTTCAAGCAGGTCAACGACCGCTTCGGGCATGCCATCGGCGACATGGTGCTGCGCATGACGGCGCGGACGATGACCAACAGCCTGCGCACCTTCGACCAGGTCTGCCGCTGGGGCGGCGAGGAATTCGTCGCCATCGTCAAGAACGTGGACCGCGAGCAGCTGTCGATCGTGGCCGAGAAGGTGCGGTTCTTCGTCGAAAGCTCCTACCTGACGATCAAGGACGAATCGCTCAACGTCACCGTCTCCATCGGCGGCGCGATCATCCGCGCCGACGACACCATGCCGCTGCTGATCGAACGCGCCGACCGCCTGATGTACCGCGCCAAATCCGGCGGCCGCAACGCCGTTGCGTTGGAATAAGTCTCCGGATCACGATTCACGGATCAACGCGAACGAGGGGCACGAAATAAAACAAGATATGTTTTCCCATTCGCGTTCATTCATGTTTATTCGCGGTTCCAATCCTGTTCTTTCTTTATCAAACGGCGTTGGGGTGTCACGGTCTTCGATCCTTCAAGATCGATGGCCGTGCCCTTCGCGAACCCGGGTTCAAGACCGACTACGAAGCGCGTTTCTTGAAATGTTCGATGACCTCGTTGATCTCGCTGTCGTATTTTTCACCATATGGGAAAATGAGTGGTAAAAACGTCTTTTTGTTGATGACCAGCAACATAGTTCCGAGCAAATTAAATTTCCTGATGGACACCACTTGCGAAAAGGGAACGTCTTCTTTTTTGCTTTTACCCAATACTTCAAGGCCGTTATCGGAAAATTCGACGATCGATATTTTTCGATAATCCCAATAAGCCAAGGCAAACAGCAGCGCCGCGCCGATCAAAATGAGCAGGGATATATTACCGAGCAATTCACCATTTAGGTTTTTTAAACCATATCGGATGGGAAACAGAGCCGGAATAATCACCAAATAAACCAGCGTCAGCAAAATAAAAGTGCTAATAAATGATAAAATGCCGACCGAAAATGAAAGCCGCACCATATCGCTGTATTTGATCACCAGCGTGTGTTTCATTTGGCTTCCCTCGCGAAATGAATTGTCCGGCTTGTCGTTTTTCCTGGTTGGTGAATTAAAAAATACTACTTTATGTTCAACGATGTAAAGAGAAGACGAGGCGCCCTCGTTCCGCGATTGAACGTATGACCTGCCATGGCGAGTGACCACTGAAAAGCCGCTTGCCGGAGCACGGCCATGAACCCTGCGCGGACTCGGGTTCAAGACCGTGGCACCCAGGAAATTCTCAATCATGGTGACGGATGTTCATGGGCCAGGGAAACCACCTTGATGAGCCACTTCTTTTTCCCGCGAAGCGCAGGAGAAAGTGGATCACTTTTCGACCATCGCTCGATCAATTCAGGCAATAATCGGCGCCGATTTCCAGACAGGTCGCCTCTGGCAGGAAGTGCGTGGCGAGCAGGTGCGCCGCGTCGTAAAGCACGGCGCAACCGTCGGCGCATTCCTCCTCCGAGTAAGCGTCCCAGCAGTACGTGCCGACCTGCGCTTCGGCTTGAAAACAGCAAACGCAAGCGTGATCCGTCGGCGGCGAAGCGTCGTCGTCGGCCGGGGAAGCGTCGTCGTCGCCGGAATCGTCGTCCTCGTCGTTGCAGGCGGGAAAAAACAGCAGCGCCGCGAGGCAAGCCCCGAAAAACAAACAGGCCAGCGGCGGCAATAAGTGCTTCATGCCCAATTTCCCTAGTGCGGCGCCGATCAATTCTTCTGAACCAACTCGCCGTAAATATGGCCGACAAACGCCTCGGATTCGAGGCGCAATACGTGGTGCGGCGGGTTTTTATCGACCCACAAAAAAAGCTGGCGTACTTTTTCGACATCGGAGCCCTGGACATTGCCGGTCGATCGGAGGATGCGCGGTTGCACCTTCCAGGTATCGAATTCGCCCAGGCCGATTTTGATCCGTTCCTCGCCGATGACCCGGTAGGTCAGATCGTGGCGGCGTTTGCCGTCGAACGCCTTGAGGTTGTACTGCTGGCCGATCGACAGCGGCGAACGGCGCAGAAAGAGAATGGCGCTGAGCGGATCGTAGTGATCGAGCGGCGCGTCCTTGGGCGACAACGCCTTGCGGGTGTTTTTGATGATGCGGGTGCGGGAGCCGATCAGCAGATTGGCGGTCGGATCGCGGCGGATCTCGGTGTCGAGAAAGAAACTGGCTTCGCGCTGCTCGAAGAAGAACCGCTGGCAGGCGAGCTTGTCGGCGGTGGTTTCGACCGAAATTTTATCGCGCACCCGCCAGATCCAGTCGAGCTTGGGCTTGCCTTGAATCTGCACGACCGCCTTGTAGCCGGGCACGCCGGCCACCGTCGCCGGGTCGATGGCGATCGTCGCGGTGGCCGCGCTGATATTCTGCCAGCCGAATTCGTAGACCAGGCGTTCGGTCCCGAAATCCGCCGCCGGCGAGCCGGCGGCCCACGCCAGCAGAGCGATCAGCGGCAACAGGGCGATCCGCCACCCGCACTTCATGGTTTGGGTTCCTCCTGGCTGGTGAGCCGGCTGAGCAGTTCGTAATGTTCGCGGGTCCATTGCACCCACTGGTTGTTCTGCCCGAGATCGGCCGCGAGCTGCAGATTGCGGCGATAGGCGGTCAGCGCCTTGTCGAGCACGGGGTACAATTTTTTCTCGAGCTTTTCGCGGTAACCCGCCCGTTCGTCGGCGGGCAGATCGCGCGGCTCGGGCACCGCCAGCACCGCGCGGTAGAATTCCTCGAAGCCCAGGCCGATCTTGTAAAGCGCCGCCGTGATCCACAGCGGTTCGTAGGTCCGCACCGCCTGCGTGTAATAATCGCGCGCCGCGATCAGATATTCCGCCTTTTCCCGCAAATCCAACGCCAGCGCGGCTTCCTCGCCGCCCAGCGCGACCGCGGCGAAGCGCCGGTAATAAATCTCGCCCATGATGAAGTAGCCTTCGGCATAGGCCGCCCGCGCGTGGACGATGCCGCGCTGCAGGTTGCGGTCGTTTTCCGGCAAGGCCATTTCGAGATGATGTTCGGCCAGCACCTCGTCGCCGGCGTAGTAGGCCGCAATGCCCAGCCGCGCCCGCGCCTCGTTGAAAATCAGCGGTGACACGCCGAATTGGCTGAGGATGCTTTCGAATTCCTTTTCGGCCTCGGCGTACCGTTCCAACTTGACCAGACAGACACCGGCCCGCATGCGGACTTCCTCGATCAGCACGCCGCGCCCGGGCGGGTTGGGAAATTCCCGGTAAACCCGCAGGGCCTTTTCCCATTGGCCGGTCTGCTCGTTGACCAGCCCGAGGTTGTAGCGCGCCAGCGGCGCCACTTCGCTGTCGGGGTATTCCTTGAGGATTTTGTTGTAATTGAGGGTCGCCTTTTCCCACTCGGCGCCGACGTAGGCCTTGTCCCCGCGGTCGAACAATTCGTAGGCATCGTAAATGTCGCGATTCCGGCCCGTCGGGTCGCCGACGATGGTGGTCGGCGGCAGCACCAGCGTCGCGCCGATTCGCGTGGAAGCGCAGCCGAGCGGCCCGCAAAGCAGGCCGATCGCCAACGCCAGCAGGATCCAACCCACTCGTTCGGCGGCAGCGGTTCGCGAAGTCATGGCGCCATCTCCGGATCTCGTCCGCCCACCAGCATGACCGATCGAGGTTTGGTCGCGCAAGTCCGGGGCGGTCCGGCTATTCGTTGAAGCGGAAGGGGAAGGTTACGGTTTTCGGCGAACCCTCGAAGGCCGGGAAGTTCATCATCATGACCCGGCGCACCAGGCATTGTTCGATTTCGGCGTTGCCGATCGACGAACCGGCGACCACGGCGTTGGTCACCGCGCCGCTGGGATTGACGACGAACCGCATCTTGACTTCCCCCTTCGCGTCGGGGTTCTTGGCGAAGCAGAACTTCACGCGGCCCATGTACTTGCCGATGGTCGATTTGATCTGATCGGCGCTGATATTGGCCAACGGCGCGACCATCGGCGTGGGCGTCGTCGGTTTGGCGATGATTTCCTCGGTGCCCTTGGCGGGCCCGCCGGAAGGCTTTTCCTCGCCCGGTTTGTTGCCGGTATTCGCGGCGACGGTCGTTTCGCTCTTGAGCTTGGTCAATTCGTCCAGCGCGCTTTTGGCCTCGTCGTTCTTTTCGTTGACGAACAAGACCTTGCGGAAGCTCCATTCGGCCTTGTCGTATTTCTTGTTTTTCAGCAGCCCGCGGCCGAGCGTCAGGTAATGGTTCTCGATTTTTTTCATCCCGTCCTGCGCCGCGACGTTTTTCGGGTCGATGTCCATCACGAACGTGTAGATGCCGTAAGCCGATTCGTCGGGCGGATCGGTGATGCGATTGATTTTGAAATAGGTGTCGGCCTGGACCAGCAGCGCGTCGACCATTTCCTCGAAGGTCGGACCGCCGGGTTCGGGCATGATCGTCACGCCTTCCAGATCGAAGGTGTTGGTGTCAGCGACCGGCGTCGGTTGCGCCGGCGCTCCGGACCACCGATCTTTCAGCGCGTAACCGACGACCGCCAGGACGGCCAGGACGACCGCCGTGGCGGCCAGCCAGACCAGCGGCGAACGGCGCGCGGCTGGCCCGGCCGCCGGCGCCGCTTCCTCGGCGACGCGCAACGTCGCTTTTTCCTCGGCGGCGGGCACCGCGCCCTCCTCGGTGAAAAATTCTTTTTCCACCGCCCGCAACGCGCGATCCATCTCCGGCCCGGCTTTGGTTTCGCGCCGATCCATTTCGCCGATCGCGACGATGTGCTCCACCGCCTCGGTGAGATCGGATTTGGAAACGCGCTCGGACAACGCTTCCATGGCGCTCTCGGCGGCCTCGGCCAGTTGATCCTCGGTGGCCAAGGCGGCGCCCGCGAACGCCGTCTCGCGCCCTTCCGGCGGCAAGGCCAGACGGGCGTTTTCGAACGCGCCCAGGAACGCTCCCGCCGTCGGCGGCCGCAGATCGGGATCGTGGTCGCCGGCCATCAGCGCCAAATCCAGCAAAGCCGGCGAATGCGGGCCTTTGATCACCGGCGGTTGGCCGGGAGTGCCGCACTTGCCGAGGGTCAGCAGGTATTCGAGCAACTTGCCGAGCGAATAGACGTCGGCGGAACCCGACAGAATGCCGCTCTGGCGGAATTCGGGCGCCCAGAACTCCTGGGCGGACATGATTTGAAAATCGGCTTCGGCCAGCATCGGGCGCAGCGAGCCGGCGACTCCCAGGTCGGCGATCTTGACGCCGGTCTTGCTCATGAAGATGTTTTGCGGATTCAGGCCGAAATGCGCCTGTTCCGGATGCTCCTCGATGACCCGGCAGACCTGGTGCATGACCTCGGCCAGTTGGTCGGCGGGAAAGCCGCCCTCGGGAGCGTGCTTGGCGACGGCGCCGACCAGCTTTTCCAGCGTCAGCGCGTTGATGAATTCCTCGACGAAATAGACGAGGTGTTGCGAGTGGCCCGTTTCGAAAACGCGGACGAGGTTCGGGTGCGTCGTGAGATGGGTCAGCCGATTGCCCAATTCCACCAGGTGGCCCACGGCGCCGTTGCGGCCGGTGAACCGCTCGTAAAAGACCTTCACCGCACGGGTCTTGCCGCTCGCTTCTTCCTTGGCTCGATAGACGTAACCGAAATTGCCGCGGCCGACGACCCGTTCGACCCGGAACCGGTCGTCGATCACCTCGCCCACGCCGAAGGTGCGGACGGTCAACGACTTTTCGATCGCGCCGTCAATGGAATTGAGAACGTCGTCGGAGAAGATATCTTTCAAAGACTGAGGCCTCTCTTTGTTGCTTCCCACTCGTAACCGGTAATGGATACTCCCACCTTTGCCGACGGCGCGACGCCCGCAAATCTAGCGACCGACTGGAACCTCTTCCGTGAAATTATGTTTCACCACCGGGCATCCGTCAAGGCGATTCGCCGCTTTTTCCGGCCGGCTAGAGACGAATGACCACGGTTCGCGACAGTTTGTCGTGCCACCCCTGCTTGTTGGGGTCCAGCGCGATCCAAAAAATCCCCATGCCGAAGAACGCCAAGGCGAAACAGGCGGCGACGAACCGGAAAAAAGCGGTCAGATAGCCAATCGGTTCGCCGTGCGTGGTGAACACCTGCAACCGCATCAGGCGCTTGCCCAGCGTTTGTCCGGACGTGCCGTGCAAATAAGTGAAATAGGCCGCCGATAAAAACAAAAACAAAATATAAAACGGCAGACCCAGCATGCGCACCACCTCGGCCGCGTCGCCCCCCTTGCTGCCGGAGACCAACCGGCCGATCACCAAAAACAAACCCAACACCAGCAACAACAGCAAGAAATCGATCAGCGCCGCCAGACCGCGATACACCAGGCCGCCCTTGGGGATCACCTCGGCGCCGGTTGCCTCGTCGGCGTCTTCCTCTTCTTCTTCCGGAAATTCATCCGGTTCGGCCAATGCGCCCGGCTCTTCCGGGAGTTCCGCGAAGGCGACTTCCTCGGCGGCCTGACGCGGCGGCGCGGCCAGGGCCGGCGGCGTCCATTCGGTTGACTCGACCTTGGGCTTTTCGCGCGAACGGGGTTGGGCCAGGTGCGCGAGAACGTCTTCCGCCCGCGCCATCGAACGCGGCGCCGGCTCCGCCGATTCCTCGGCCCTCGGTTCGGCGGCGATCGTATGGAAATTCAGGGTGGGCAGCGGCGTTTCGGCGGTAGCCGGACTTTCGGCGACCGGCGCGACGATCGGTTCCGGTTCGAGCTCGGGTTTCGGCTGGGCTTGCTTCGCCTGTTCGATCAATTCCAACGCGTGTTGGCGCGCCTCTGCCGCCTTTTGTTTTTCCCGCTCGACCGTTTCGCGCTCCCGCGAAAGCCGATCGCGTTCCTCCTGCATTTTTTCCGCGGCTTCCGAAAGCAATCGCCGCTCTTCCTGAAGGCGGACGACTTCCTCTTGCTGCAGGCGCAGGAGATTGGCCTTGGCCTCGGCATCCTCGCGGTATTTGTCTTCCTGGGCCCGGCGCATCTCCTCGGCCAGCCGTTCCCGCTCCTTCCGCGCCTCTTCCAGTTCGCGGCGGATCTGTTCCTTGGCGCGCTGCGCCTCGGCCAGCTCGTGCTGGATCTTCTTTTGCGCTTCGAGAATCGGCGCCAGATCGACGGTTTTTTCCGCCGGCGGCGCGGGACGCGGCGGGCTGGCGGCGAACGCCGAAGCGCTACGCTCGGGTCTGTCGTGCTTTTCCACCGGCACCGCAACTTCGGCCGGGCGCGGCTTGACACTTGCCGCGGCGGCAAGCGGCTCTTTCCAATCGCGGACTTCGCGCCGATCCGCCTCGGCTTTTTCGATCCGCCTGGCCAGGGCCAATTTTTCGCGCTTGAGGGCGTCCAACCGGCGGCCCAGCCCGGCGGCCTTTTCCTCGGGCGCGTGATTGTATTCCCGCTGGAGCCGGGAGATTTCCTCGCGCAATTGCCGCTCGCGGGCAATCAGGTCCGGAAAGTTTTGACCCGCTACGCCCGGTTCGGCCGCTTTCTCATCCGCTCCCGCGTAACGGAAGGAATCTCTGGCCGCCCCCTCTGACGGGGCTTCCCGCCGCGAGCGCAGGCGATCGAACCAGGACGGTTTGGCCTCGGGTTTGCCTTCGCGAAACGCCACGAGGTCGAAACCGCATTTTTTGCAGTGGTCCAGGTCGTCGAACGAGACGAAATTGCAGCGCGGGCATCTCACGGTTCAAACCCCGTTATTCGGAAAGCCAAGGTGCCAGTTCGTAGCACGATCCCGGCCAGGCCGTCAAGATTGAAAAGGATTACCGGATGGTCGATATTTGTTTTTTCATCAGATGTGTATATAATATACGAAACGCCCCGATTTCTTCCGGGTTCGACGAAGGACCTCCTGTTCCTACCGCCCATTCCTTCGTGGGATACCGGAACGGAGCGCGGCCGATCCGGTTAACGGCCGGGAAGTTTTCCGACCGAACTCGTCGCGCGATAGAAAGTGCGCTTTTTGCCGCGGGACGAAGGGACATAGAGAGGAGTCTCCCGAACAATTCGCGATAAGTTTCGAAAACCATTCCGGTAAACCAAAAAGAAAATACAAAAGATAACTATTCATTACGTTCGCCGGGAAAACCTTTCCAACCCATCGGCGACCGCTTCGCCGAAGTTCCAAAAAAACTCTTGTAATCGCCCAAAAAAACTGCCATTTCGCGCAATCCGCAAGCAAAATAAAAAATTTTTTTATATAAAATTGTAACTATTCGTATTTTTAGGCAATATTTGACAAATACCAAAAGCGGTCGATTTTTCTCTTGACCGGATAAAAAGAGGTGTGATAGACGATTCCATGATGCGGTGAGGAATGAGTCGATTCCTCGCAGGGATGTGATTGTACGTTAATTGTAATTTTGTCCCATTCGCCAGGTTGGGCGTTGCCGATAACCCCGAAGAGATAGACGACTCGGGGGAGCCTATTTGTCTTTCTCGGGCTATTGGCAGGACAAAGCAACACAAGAAGGAGGACGATAAATGAACCTGTTGAAGAACAAACTCTTTTTGCTGGCGCTGGTCGCCATGCTCGCGATGGGCATGGGCGCCTTCGTCGTTGCGTGCAGCAGCGGTGACGATGACGACGACGACGACAACGACGACAACGACGACGACTCCTGGACCGACGATGATTCCGGCGACGACGACAGCGGCGACGACGACAGCGGCGACGATGACGACGACAACGACGACAACGACGACAACGACGACGTCACCTACACCTGTGACGGCGTTGCCGACGGCATGGTCAACACCTGCGGCATCACCCTGCTCGACCTCGAAGGCACCCAGCAGGATGTGGCCGGTTTGACCGCCTGGTGCGAAGCCTCCGAAGAGTTCATGGCGGCGAAGCTTGCTTCTCCGTTCTGGACCTGCATTGGCGACGCGGTATTCGTCGATTTCTGCGACGAAGCCTCCTTCGATGCTTGCTTGGCTCCGGCTGATCCGGGCAGCGGCTGCGGCTCGGCCGTGCACGGCATCTATGCTTGCGGCGTTGTGTGGACCTTCACCGACACCACCTTCTGGATTCCCGAAATGGATATGCAGGCGGCTTGCGGCTCCCTGACCGACTGGCCGTGGTCTTGCTACGCTGATTGCGTCTCCAACACCACCTGCTCCGATCCGCCCACCCAGGCGGAAGCCAATGCGATGATCGCTTGCCTCAACGCTTGCGACGCGAAGTAAATCCATCGCATCGATTGACAGTGATGAGGAGCGGGGTTTCGGCCCCGCTCCTTTTTTATTACCCCGCGAGCGGCCGAACGAAGCGTTTCGGCTCCCTTCTCGGGGCAGATTCAGTCGGAGTGGAGCCTTGACCGCTTTCCCGCGCTCATGGTAATCAGACTGAACCTTTGAAAACGACCAGACCGGCGAAGCAATCGCCGCTGGCATGGAGGAATGAAATGTCACGAAATCACAATCAGCGGTTGCAGTGGTTCTTCCTGGCGGCGTTGCTGTTGACCCTGGCGGCCGGCCTGTTCTTCATCGCCTGCGATGAAGACGAAATCGACACCAAGGAAACCGACACCGGCAATCTGGCATTGCTCGACGACGACGACGATTCCGGCGACGACGACGACAACGACGACAACGACGACAACGATGACAACGATGACAACGACGACACCAGCGACGACGATACCGGCGACGACGATACCGGCGACGACGACGACGACAACGACGACAACGACGACAATGACGACAACGACGATAACGACGACAACGACACGACGCCGTAACGACTTGCCGCAAAAACAAAAATAAAACCCCGCGGAAACCCCGCGGGGTTTATTTTTTCCGAATAACTACCTGTTCCCGCACCCTTCGAGACGGCCAAGGGCCTCCTCAGATAATGGAAAGGACTGACCCCCGATGCATGTCTGTTAGACAAGCGGCATCATTGGGTGATTCACAACCTTACCCAACAGGAGGACAGTCCCATGGCTATCGTAACCTA
>JAAYVF010000117.1 GCA_012517325.1 Myxococcales bacterium
AGGATGAATGGCTCGTCCCCTTTCCAAAATGATTCGGGATGTGGCATCGCCCAGATCATCCGGTGAACCGAAAAATTCGACCGACAGTCGAACTAGAGGAAAGTTATATCTTGACAACCACTTGTCCTTTCCGAGAAGGGACATGGAAAAAGCAGAAAATTAAAAAACCAAGGGCGCCTCGCGGGAGGCGCCCTTGAGCATCGTCAATCGCACGGATCAGCAGCCGCAGGCGCCGCTGTCGTCGTCGTCATCGTCATCATCGCCGGCGTTATTGTCGTCGTCGTCCGCCGCGTCATCGTCGGCGGCATCGTCATCGGCGGCGTCATCGTCGGCCGCGCCTGCGGTGATCGTCACCGTCACCGTGTCCGCTTCGCTCGAGAGTTCGCCGTCGCTGACGGTCAGCGAGAAGACCGCCGTGCCCGGCTTGCTCGGCGTGAAGGTCGGCGTCGCGGTATCCTGGTTTTCCCATTCGACCTTCGGGCCGCTCACCTTCGTCCAGGTGTAGAACAGGCCGTCGCCGTCCGGGTCGGAACTGCCGGTGCCGTCAAGCTGCGCGGCCACGCCGGCCGGGGTGGCGAAATCGTCGCCCGCGTCGGCGATCGGGGCCGCGTTGCTGCCCTCGTACCGCATCAGGTTTTCGTACAGGCCGACGCTGAAGGCGTAACGATTGTTGACCCAGGTGAAGCCCATCTGGCCGCCGCTGAGGGCGGTGATGGATTCATCGGCCGTCCAGGTGTCGCCGCCGTCCTCGGTATACAGGATGACCGGCACGTATTGGATAACCTTGGCGCCGACGCCGAAGACCATGCCGAAGCCCGGGTTGACGAATTTCACGCCGACCGGATACCAGCCTCCCGACGCGCCGGGAATGGTCGCCGGCAGGGTGGCGGTCACGTCTTCCCAGTTTTCGCCGCCGTCGGTGGTGCGGAACAGGTAGGTGTAGTCGCCTTGCGTGGTGTATTCCTCGCCGACCACCCAGCCGTTATTTTCGTCGGTGAAGTAGATGCCCGAGAAGCCCATCGCCGCGTCGCTCTTCTGCACTTCCCAGGTTTTGCCGCCGTCGGTGGTACGGATGATCTTGCCGTTGAGCATTTTTTCGCCCTTGGCCGGGTTGTCGCGGAAGAACTCGTGGCGGTACACCGCGTTGGAGCTGAGCATCATCTGGTGCACGTGGTTTTTCACCAGGGCCTCGCCTTCGAGACCTTCCTTGCCGCTGTCGGGATCCCACTCGCCGATCGCCAGCCAGCCGGTGTCCTTGTTCACGAAATTGATCGTGTTGATGTAGTAGTCGGCGGAATCCAGGGCCGTGGTTTTCTGCCAGGTCTTGCCGCCGTCGGTGGTCTTGATGATGTAGCTGCCCAGACCGCCGGCATAGCCGTTGTTTTCGCCCAGCATCGAGATCGATTGGACCGACGCCTCGGCCACGTAAGGAATCTCGGCTTCCTCGAAGGTCGAGCCGTCATCCTCGGTATACCAGATCGACGGCCCGATGGTCATCGCGCAGGCGATCAGGCAGAGCATCTGCTGTCCCGGATCGGGACCGTATTTGTCGATGCATTCCTGGCTGACGCCCGAGCCGCCGAACAGGCCGAACTGGGTAGTGGTCATCGCCACCGCGGTCCGCGCGTCGGTGATGTGCAGCATATCGCACATCTCGCCCGGGTCGGAACTCATCGTGAAGGTGTAGATTTCCTCGAGATAGGCGCCGCCGTCGTTGCTGCGCCAGACGAACTTGAACCGGTCGATGTTGTTGGTCCAGATGCCGACCGCGAACAGGTTGTCCGGGGTGACCGCCGCGACATCGAGCAAAACGTTGTTGTAATTGCCGGCGACGACCCAAGGCTGCGTCCATTGGCCGTATTCGGCCAACGCCTGGGACGCCAGCGCCAATAAAAGCAAGCCGAGTAACACGAAAGTCCGCTTCATTCCTTCGCCCTTTCACGTGGTAAAAAAAGTCGCTCGCCGTCCGCCGCGCCGCCCGGCCCGCCGCCGGCGAGTTGAAATCCGGGGCCGATATTAAGCCGATTGTCCTTCCCCTGTAAACCTCCCGAACCTGCGCCTCACCGGCCGAAAGACCACATCCCCAGCTTGAATTTGCCGAACAAATCCTTGTTGGCCTCGATCATCCGGCCGTACTCCTCGAACGGCAGCCGCTCCAACTCGCCGGGCAGGGACTGCCACCGGCGGTAATCCTGCTCCGCCAGCCGATCCTTGCGCACGAAGGCGTAAACGCCCAGCGGTACGTCGCGATCCAGGTCTCGCTTCGCCAGCGGGCCACGGTTTTTCGCGATCGGAAACCACCGCAATTCGTAATTTTCATCCAATTCCGGATGCAGATACAGGTCGTACTGCGCCGGATCGACCGTCGTGCGCTGCAACCAGTCGCGCAGGCCTTCGACGTTTTTCGAAAATAGCGCCGGCAACTGCATGATGATTTCCGGCTGTAATCCCAGCACGTATTCGTAGTCGAACTTGTCGTGGCCGGCATGATGATAGCCGCGGATCGGCGCTTCCCGGGCGATGTGCCGATCGGTCAGGCCCAGGCAGTCGATCAGCCGGACGTCGGAATAGAAGCCGAAGGCGCCGATCGGCACTGTCGCCACGCGTGCCCGGGCCGGCATGGTATTGGCGAAAACCCGGCCGACGGCTTTGAAATCCTTCATCGGCTTGGCGAAGGCGCGGTGCTGCGCGATCGGCAACCCGGGCACGAACAAAGCCCAGCCGCAAAGCGCCAGCGCCGCGACGCTGCCGACCAGTGGCGACATCCAGGGAGACCGTGCCAGCCAATTCATTGCGGTTGCGCCCTTGTTCTTTGATTCCAGGTCGGTTTGGGCAAGCCGCCACAATCGCCAGGTGACCAGCATTAAAAACGGATACGCGGGCAAAAGAAACCGTTGAAAGGCGAAATAATCGCCCCCAACCCGCACCACATAAAGCAGCAGCGCCGTTATCAGGCCGATGGCCAGGAAAAACCAGCGCGGATTTTGCGCCAAGGCCCGGCGCTGGCGGATCACCAAAAAAAGCCCGACAAACGGCAAGACCGCGCCGAGCGCCGACCGGCCGATGTAGGCCAGGCCCGATTGCAGCAGCGGCCAGGGTGAGCCGCTTACCTTGGCGTAGGCGGTATTCGGGAAAAACGAATGGAAGTAGCGGGCCCGCCATAACCAATAAAGCCCGAACAAACCCCACGCCAGGTAGAGGAAGATCATTCCGCGCCGCGCCTTTTCCCGGCGATAGGGGATGAACCAGGAAAGCCCCAGCACCAGGCCGACGAGCACCCCTTCCGGATGCATCAATCCCGCCGCGAAGGCGAGCAGACCCGAACGCCAGGGCCAGCGGTTGTTTTCGTATTCGCCGCGATGGGCCACCCAGGCCGCCAGCCAGCAGAGGGAAAACAGCGCCGGTTCCATGCCCGACCACGACCAGAACAAGGCCGGCGGGCACAACGTCAGATAAACGAGCAGGAACCACTCGGCCGCGCCGGCTATCTTCACCCCTTCCCGCTTCAAATGCCGCCAAGCGAGCGCGACGACGCCGGCCCACGCCAATACTCCCAGCAATGCCGCGCCCGCTTCGGCGGCTCTTTTCGGCAGCAACGTCAGCGGCGCGAGCAGCAGCAATTGGCCAATGCTGGTATACCCCTCCACTCGGTCGCCGGGATTGTAAAAGAGTTCGCCGTGATGAATGAGATTGTCGGCATAGCGCAAGGTGATGAACGCGTCGTCCACCGGCGCCGCCGCGCGAAACAGCATGCCGACCAGGAAAAGCGCGGCAAACGCCGCGAAGAATACTCGGAGATCGCCCCAGGGGTTTTCGGGATGAATCGCGGGATCGCCCATTTTATCTTGAACCGGTTTCATCAGTGGCCCCGCATCCGGTTGCCGGCGCAAATCAATTGCCGAGGACATGAAATAGGATCCTTTCGAGGTAAAACGAGAGTATGGACATCGCGGGAAAGGCGGCGAAGAAAAATCGGAAATAATTTCCGTATCGCTAAGCGGTGTTTCATCCTGATTCGATCGGCGCTCTCACGGCGCGAACAATCGTGCCGTTGGATTCTTGTTAAAGCCGACGCAACCAGGAACCTCGCAGGCTACTGAAGAAATCCTCGGATAAGCCGTTGTGACCGGCGCGGTAAAGCGCCGACCCGGGCGCGATTATAGGCAGATGCTGAGTTACTGCCAAATTAAATCTATCTCTCAATGCAAAAAATATGGCAGAATTACTAAGGATTTGGCATTGAGTATCAATTTGTATCTTTGCTCGCGTTTGCGGCGGAGCGAATAAATATGAAAAAAGGCCTACTTATCCATCATGGCGATTTGGTCACCCTGGACCCCGCCCAACCCGTTGCCGAGGCGGTGGCCATCCGCGACGGGCGCATCGCCGCCGTCGGCTCGGAGGCCGATTGTCGCCGGGCCCTGGATGGAGATTACGAAACCGTCGATCTGCGCGGCGCGGCGCTCTTGCCCGGTTTCATCGATACGCACCTGCACCCGATCGGCACAATCCATTACGAGATGAACGCCAACCTGCGCGGCGTGCGATCCGTCGCCGAGTTGCAGGACCGTTTGCGCGCCATCGCCGCGGAGTTGCCGCCTGGCCAATGGCTGCTCGGGCTCGATTTGGACGAGCAGGACATGGACGAGCCGCGCCTGCCCGACCGCCACGACCTGGACGCCGCCTGCCCCGACCGGCCGCTGGTCGTGCTGAAACACGACGGCCACCAGGCGATCGGCAACAGCCGGGCCCTCGCCGCCGCCGGCCTCTCCGCGGCCACGCCGGACCCCGCGGGCGGCGTCATCGACCGCGAAAGCGACGGTTCGCCCGCCGGGCCATGCCGCGAAGCGGCGGTGGCGCGGTTGATGAGCGCGGCGCCGCTGCCCGAATTCGTCGCGCTGGTGGCGGGCGCCCGCAAGACGGCCCGCCGGCTCGCCTCGCGGGGCATCACGTCGGTGGGGGCGATTTTTCAGGTGGACGAGGACGGCCCGGCCGGCGCGCCCGGCGCCTTCGAAATGCCCGCGATGGCCATGTTGCTCGATCATTTCCCGATCAACCTTTACGGGCTTTTACTGGCGCACGATCCGGCGCCGTTCGAACAGGCGCGGCAGTCGCCGTTGCATTCCGGCGTCCCCGGCGGCCACCGCATCGGGGGCATCAAAATCATTGCCGACGGCAGTTTCGGCAGTTACACCTCGTTCATGCGCGAACCATTCGCCGACCGGCCGGACACGCGGGGGATGATGGTTTTAAACGACGAGGAACTATATCGGCGCATGGAATTCGCGCATCGGGCCGGGCTGCAGATCGCCGTGCACGTCATCGGCGACGCCGCCGCCCGCCGCGTGGTCGATCTGTTCGACCGCCTGCTGGCCGCCCAGCCGCGCGCCGACCATCGCCACCGGCTGGAGCACGCCTCGGTGCTCGACGCGCCGTTGCTGGCCGACATCGCCCGCCTGGGCCTGGTCATCGCAACCCAGCCGCTGTTTATCCACACCGAGAAAAAATGGCTGCACCGGCGCCTGGGAGCCGAACGGGCGAAACGGACTTACCCGTTCCGGTCGATCCTCGACGCCGGGATCCGCCTGGCGGGCGCCTCCGATTCGCCGGTCGAGTCGACCGACGTGCTGCAAGCCATCGCCTGCGCCGTCACGCGCGAAGGGTTCGAGCCGCAACAGGCCGTTACCGCGGCCGAGGCCGTGCGGATGTACACGCTGGACGCGGCCTACGCGCAATTCGAGGACAACGTGAAGGGCAGCCTCGCCGCCGGCAAGCGCGCCGACCTGGTGGTGCTGAGCGAAAATCCCCTCAAGGTCGCGCCGGAACGCATCGCCGCGATCCGCGTCCTGCGCACCTATTCCGCGGGCGAGGTTTTATACGAGGCGTGAAGTGACGATCCGCAGGCATGCGGCGCGAGGCGAACCGCCCCGGCGTTATTCCTGTGCCTCCGCGGCTTTGGCGATCAAATCGAACAGAATCGGCCGGTGGCAGTGGTTCTCGTCCTCGCAGTAGCAGCCGACCGCGACGGGCTGCACGGAGGCGACCCGGGCGAGGAACTGAATCACCTGCCGGGGGTCCTGCGCGCTCATTTCCTTCTCGTAGCGCCGGCGGAACTTGCGCCGGATCTTGGTCTCGTCACCCTTTTGGGACAGGTACCAGTGCACCAGCTCGCGGCTGGGGGACAATATCGGCAGCCACACGTCGAAGAAATCCCGCTTCTGGTAGTCTTCCTTGTGTACGCCGCGCGGCAGATACCGCACCGTGCCGATTCGCCAGCCTTCGCCGGGCTTGCGGGGCGTTCCGCAACGGAACTTGCTCAGCTTCACTTTCATTGATCCTCCTTTCCGATCTTCAGTTGAGGTCTGGGCGCCGCTTCCGGCCCGATGTGTGTACTCCATTGGGACACGGAAAACGAATGCCCCGGTGCAAGCACCAGGGCAAACCGTCGTGACGCGATCGCGCTCCCATCTTTGGCGTCCTCCGATTAAGTTATAAGCACGCTCGCGTATAATGGGGAGTGCCAATGAAGGGTATGAGTCATTTCGTGCGGATGCCGCCGCTCACGCTGCTGGCGCTGGCGGTGGTGTGCGGCTGTCATTTCCCGGGGGCGTCGGGCGGCGGAACCGCACAGTACCACCAGCTTTTCCACCGACGCGTAACTCATAGCTTTCTATGTCGGGTTGGGGAAATTCTGCTGGAAGCAGCTCAATCATGCAAAAAATGAGGTCGTTACCGTCGCGATTTCCAAAACTTGCGAGGTGAGCCAGGGCAAACCCGGATGGTAAAATCGTTTAACGGTTTTTCCCTTTGCCTGAACTTCGTATCGCCGCCTCAGGAATTCCTGTGGACACCGAATGGGGCGCGGAGCACAATGCGCGCATGAAAATTTTCGTCAGCAGCGTACAGAATGAATTTCAAGAAGAGCGGCGGGCCATCAAGGACTTCGTGATGGGTGACGCCCTGCTGCGACGCTACTTCGATGTTTTTTTATTCGAGGATCTGCCGGCCAGAGATCGCCATGTCGATGATGTTTATCTGGAGGAAGTGGAGCGCTTCGACGTCTATGTCGGCCTGCTTGGCAACGAGTATGGAAGCGAGGATGGGGCGGGCGTGTCGCCGACGGAGCGGGAATTCGATCAAGCGACCCAGGCGGGAAAAACGCGTCTGGTGTTCGTCAAGGGCGATGATGAGAAGGCTCGCCATAAAAAGATGGCGAAGCTGGTGCGGCGCGCGGAAGGGCAACTGATCCGACGGCAGTTCGCAAGCACTCATGACTTGAACGCGGCGCTGTATGCGAGCCTCATCGAATACCTGGAACAAAAGGGCCAGATTCGGACCCTGCCGTTTGATCGTGCAGCATGTCCGCGGGCAACATTGAAGGATATCTCCGCTGACAGTGTCCAGGCGTTCCTCGCGCGCGCCCGGCAGGAGAGGAGTTATGTCCTGCCGGAAAAAACGTCAGCCGACAAGGTCCTCGCGCATCTGGACCTCCTGGATGGCAAGAACCCGACGCATGCCGCCATCTTGCTCTTCGGAAAAAATCCGCAACATTTCCTACCGACCGCCGAAGTCAAGTGCTTACACTTCCACGGGACGCGGGTAAAGAAGCCGATCCCGTCGTACCAGATTTATCGCGGAACGGTTTTTCGCCAGGTGGACGACGCCGTGGATTTCGTCATGTCGAAACTCGCCCGCCGAGTAGGCACCCGCGCCCAGGGTCCGGCGGCGCCGGTCGAATACGAATTGCCGAAAGACGCCGTCGCCGAGGCCATCGTGAACGCTGTTGCCCATCGCAACTACGCGTCCAACGCGGGTGTGCAGGTGATGCTCTTTACCGACCGGCTTGAGGTTTGGAATCCCGGCGAACTGCCGCGGACTCTCACCCCGGAGCGCCTGCGGGAACCGCATGCATCCATCCCGCGAAATCCGCTCATCGCCGATCCGCTTTTCCTCACGCACTATATCGAGAAGGCCGGGACCGGCACACTCGCCATGATCGACCTGTGCCGACAAGCCGGTTTGCCTGAGCCTGACTTCGAGCAGCGAGCCGGGCAGTTTGTCGTCACGATCTGGCGCGATTGGCTGACGGATGCGGTGATGGCCGACCTTGCCTTGAATGAACGGCAAAAAACCGCTGTCGCGCAAGTAAGACGGGAAGGACGAATTTCAAATACGGAATATCAAACGCTGAATAGCGTTGCAAAACGGACTGCCCATCGAGATTTGAGTGAACTGGTTGAAAAGGGTGTCTTCCAGAAAGTCGGAACAACAGGGAAAGGCACTTTCTATTTACTTTTCAAAGGGGCCACAAAGGGGCCAAAGGGGCCACGCTAATCAGCCGTCGTCGTCGTATGACAAAGGGGCCATAAAGGGGCCAAACGGGCCACAACTCGTGGAGTCCCGCCAGATGTAGCTCCAAGAAAGGATTTTCATTGGCTGAGGGAAATTCCTCGCTCGACCTCCTACTCTCACACGACGCTCTGCGACGCCTCGCGGACGGCAAGTCCTTCATCCGGGGCGTGGAATACTTCAACGCCGGGCTTGCGGAGTCGATGACTGAATACGAGGGAGTCATCACCGCGAAGGTGTTGGGGTCCTACGAGTATCGGGTGCGTTTGTGGGTGAATGGTGACGCCCTGGATTACGAGTGCTCCTGCCCGCGGGGCGAGGACGGGGATTTCTGCAAGCACTGCGTGGCCGTAGGGCTGGCATGGCTGGCGCAAAAGGAGCCAGGAGCTAGGAAACGCAAGACCCGGAAGAAGCCGGACGTGACGATGGAGGACGTTCGGGACCATCTCCTGAAACAGGAGAAGCCGCAACTCGTCGACCTCCTGATGCAGCAGGTGATCGACGACGATGCACTTCGGCAAAGCCTGGTGCTCGAAGTCCTTTCCGCCCGCGGGGGCCGGATCGATATCGATGCTTACAAATCAGCCATCGATCAGGCAACGCGCACCGGCGGCTACGTTGAGTATGGCGCAGCGCGCGACTACGCGTGCGGCATCGACAATATCGCCGATTCCCTCGAAGAGTTCTTGGAGAAAGGCTTTGCCGCGGAGGTGATCGAACTCGCCGAGTACGCCCTGTCCGCCGTCGAAAGCGAGATCGGGCACGTTGACGATTCCGACGGTTACGCGGGCGGCACGCTTTCGCATATTCAGGAAATCCATCACGCCGCGTGCCTCAAGGCCAAACCCGATCCGGAGGAACTGGCCGTGCGCCTTTTCGCCTGGGAATTGAAATCCGACTGGGAGGTCTTTTACGGCGCGCTCGACACCTACGCGGACGTACTCGGCGAGAAGGGCACCGCGCGCTACCGGAAACTTGCGGAAGCGGAATGGGCCAAAGTCAAAACCGCGGCTTCCGGGGATCGGGACGATGCTCGTTACTATGGTCATCGTCATCGCATCACGAGGATCATGGAGAGCCTGGCGCGCTGGTCCGGGGACGTCGAGGCGCTTGTAGCGGTCAAGAGCCGCGACTTGTCCCACGCTTACGGGTATCTCCAGATCGCAGAAATCTACAAGGAGGCGAAGCAATACGGCAAGGCGTTCGAATGGGCGATGAAGGGGGTGAAGGCATTCCCGCAGCGCACGGATTCCCGTCTGCGTGAGTTCCTGGCAAATGAGCATCATCGCAGAAAGTAGCACGACCAGGCGATGGAACTCATCTGGGCCATTTTCACGGAGAGGCCGTATCTCGACTCATACAAGACTCTGAAGGATCACGCCGCACGCGCGAGGTCGTGGCCGCAATGGCGAGAGAAAGCTTTGACGTTTGTGCGGGATCAAATCGAAACGGAAAAGCGCAAGAGTAAAACGGATCGCTACACCTGGGGCCGATCCGCGGATCACTCCACCCTCGTTGAGATATTTTTATTCGAGGGCGATGCGGAGGCGGCCTGGAATGAAGCCAAAACGGGAGAATGCTCGGACAACATATGGATGAGGCTTGCGGAGATCCGGGAAAAGGATCACCCCGAAGACACGCTCTCGGTTTACAAAGCCCATATCGATCTGATCGTCGCGCAGACCAACGATAACGCTTACCGCGAGGCGGTTCGCTACCTTGATAAAATCCGCGGCCTCATGGAGCGATTGGGAAAAGCCGACGATTTCCCGACCTACCTGAATTCCGTTCGGGAAAAGAACA
>JAAYVF010000118.1 GCA_012517325.1 Myxococcales bacterium
AACACCAGTTGCGGCAGCGGTTCGCCGGTGTACTTGGCGGCGAATTCCAGCTTTTTGCCGAGGAACTCGTTGAAGGCGCCGAAATACACGGCTTCGCCGTTCCGGTTTTCGGCCTTGATCTCGCCGCCCGGCGACGACGGTGCCGCGGTCATCGGCACCGGCCCGGCCAGCGTGAGTTGAAATTCGCCGATTTTCATCGGCAGCTTTTCCACCTCCGGGGTCGTGATTTTGTCGCGCTCCTCGCCCGGCGGGGCGATGGGCATGTCGGCGGGCGTGTAGGTGATCGTCCATTCGGTCATCGCCGGCAATTTTTTCTTTTGCGGCAGGACGACGCCGGTCATCGCCAGTTGCGGCTTTTTGGCTTTTTGTGCATAGACGTTCCAGTCGGCGATCGAATCGAACCCGTAGACCATGATGATCCGCTGGCCGTCGGCGGATTTTTCGCCCCGCATGTCGATCAGGCGGACGCCGGCGATGCCCTCCAGGTCGCGCAAGGTTTTGCTCGCGGCGTCGGCCAGCAGGTCGTCAAACGAGTTGTAGGGGCTGGTCTGATTGAGCACGAGTTGCAGAAAATCGTTGCCGAACTCGATGTTTTCGGTGTAGGTGCCGGTGCCGTCCTGAAAAAGCTTCACCCGCAAATCCAGGTTCAAGCACCCGGCCAGAAAAACGATCGCCACCAACGGCAATAAACGCGACAGGCGCATCGAAAAACCCCTTTCTCTCGTCCCGGCGGAGAAAAAAGCCGATCGATTGATTTAAGGCTTAAAAACATGATAACCAGAATTTGCCGCCCGTACAGGGCAATGATACACTAGCCAGGGGAAAATAGTTCTTTCAGGAGGATGCCAGTGCGTACTTTACGAATGGCGATCGTCCTGGGCGCCTTACTCGCCTGGGCCGGCCTCGCCGCCGCGGCCGGCGGCGGACCGGATGTCTTCGGTTATACCTGGACCAATCTGGCGCCTTATCACTGGCTCGATGCGAGCAACGGCACGCAGTTGCTGCTGCAGGACGACGTCTTGGCCGGACCGTTCGACATCGGCTTTCCGTTCGATTTCTACGGCACCACCTACGAAAAATTCTACGTCGGCTCGAACGGCCGCATCGTTTTCGTCCAACAACCCGAAACGTTTCACACGCCCTGCATCCCGAGCGAAGCGCCCTACGTGGGTTACATCGCCCTGTATTGGGACGACCTGGACCCCGGCTCCGGCGGCCTGATCTACACGAAGGTCATCGGCGACGAACCGAACCGCTATCTGATCGTCGAATACAACGCGGTGCCGCTGTGGAGCGGGGCCGGCGACACGCTGACCGCCGAGGCGGTCCTCTCGGAACAAACCGGCGACATCCTGTTGCAATACCAAAACCCCTCCACCGAAGCCGGTCTGAACGCGACCGTCGGCCTGATGAGCCACGACGGCGTCGACGGCCTGCCGGTGCTTTGCCGCCAGGGAATCATTCCCGTCGCCTCCTCGCTGCTGATTCAGCATCCGGGGTTTCTGAGCCTGACGGCGGCGGATCGGGCGGCGGCCGCGCCGGCCGGCCAGACGGCAAGCTACGCGCTGGCGGCGCGCAACGTCACCGGCGTCACGACGCCCGTCGTTTTGTCGCTCGAGGGCAATGCCTGGTCGGCGACGATTTCGCCCGATTCGTTGAACCTGGAACCGGGCGAAACGGGCCTGGCGCAGGTGACGGTGACGGTGCCCGCCGCCGCCGCGTGGTGGGAACGCGACCCGCTGACGGTCCGGGCGTCTGACGAAAACGATCCGACGATCGCCGCGACGGTCGTCTTGGTGACGACCGCCGGGCCCGATTGGCAGGTCTACTCCGACCTGCTGCCCGAGCCGTTTCAGGACCAGGCGGTGGTCGGCGACGGCGAGTGGATCTACCTGCTGTCGAACTACGAAGCGCCGGGAATCAGCGGCACGTTCATCCGGTTCAACCTCGACGGCCAGGTGGAAAGCCTTCCCGACCTCGCTCCGGCCCATACCGTGACCGACGGCGCCTGCCTCTGGCATAAGCTGGTGTTCCCTGGCGGCCTGGACGCCGACGGCCAGATCACCGACGCCTTGTTCACCTTCGATATCGCCGCCGGCGAGTGGCTCGCCGATTATCAACTGCCGGTGCCGACCGCCCAGGCGGCGGCCGTGGTGCTCAACGAAAAGCTGTACGTGATCGGCGGATTCGACGGCGAGCACGCGCTGGACGACGTCTACGTGTTCTATCCGGGATCGGCCTCCTGGCACCGCCGGCCGTCGCTGCTGGAACGCCGCGCGCAACCGAACGCCGGCGTCGTCGACGGCCGCATCGTCGTCGTCGGCGGTTACGACGGCGCCTACCGCGACTCGGCCGAAATGTACGATCCGCAAACCGGCCAGTGGACGATGATCACCCCGCCACCGCTGGAAATGCCCGACAGCGCCGACTGCACCTGCAACGGCAAGCTGTACCTGCTCGGCGGCCAGAACGACGGCGCGGCGCTCGATTTCGTCTACGAATACGACCCGGCCCTCGACACCTGGACGCCCGTCAGCAGCCTGCAAACCGGCCGCTTCGCCACCGAGGCCGATCTGCTGGCCGGGCGCATCGTCACCGCCGGCGGCATGAAGGAACTGTTCGTGCCCACCGCCGACGCCGAAGCCCTCGACCTGCAATGCGCCACCGAGGTGGACGACCGCACCGACGACTTCGGCGACCGCCCCGACCTGGACGGCGACGACGACGAGGGCGACGACGACACCTCGCCGGACGGCGACGGTGATCACGGCGACGACGACGACAACGATGAGGGTTGTTGCGGCTGCTGACGCGGCCGCGCGGCGAGTCCTACTCCGGAATCCCTTGCGTCACCAACACCAGCGCATTGGCCGGCGCGGCCAGGAGCCGCAGCCCGGCGGGCCGCAATCCCCAGGCGAACAAGTCGATTTCCAATACCGGGTTCATCAGCCGCGACGCGTAGGCCAGCAGGAAGGACGGCATGCCCACCGAGGCGATTCGCGCCTGATCCGGCTCGTACAAAACCCGGTTGCCGGACAAGGCCAGCGAGCCGCGGATCGAAACCGGAATCCGCCACGGGCCGAATTTCGCCCGGGCCGTAATGCGCACGCCTTCCGGTTCGAAGGTCATTTTCAACTCGTCGAGGTTTTTGTTTTTCCGGCCCGCGTAGCCGGCCAGTTCCGCGCCGGAGATCACGAACTCGGCCCGCGCCTCGCGCGCGCCGTCGACCCGCCAGCGGCGCGGCAGCGCCAGCGCGGCCCAGTCGACCCGCGGCGTATCGTAATAGAACGCGGCGCGGAGCGCCCGCATCCGGCCGACCGGAAAATCCGTCGCCTGCCAAGCCAGGATGACCGGCTGCGCGGTCGCCTCGCAAACCTGCCACTCGAAGCCGACGCGGAAATCGTCGGCCGCCCCGCCGGCCAGCGCCTGGCGCAACAAACGGCCGAGCACCTCGCAGGTGAACGGCTCGCGCTTCAATTCCCGATAATCGAGATAGGCGATCTCCTCGCCCTGTACCCCGGTTCCCGGCCGCATCGCGAGGCGATACAGCCGCGCCGTCGCCAACCCGGCCGCCGCGACCGGTTGCAATTCGAACAGCGGCGCGAGCGTGCTTTGCAATTGGTCGCGCCAGGCCGCATCGTCCGCCGCGCTCAACAACAGAAATTGTTCGCGCCCCACCCGCTCCGCCGCGACCTCGCCCAGCTTTTCGAGTTGACCATGCAGTTGCCGCGATTCGACGGCGGTCCGCCAATTGGCATACGCGACTTCCGGGCCGAACTCGCGCGTATAAAGGATCGCCCCGGTCGGGGCCGCGGTCGTGATCCACCGCACGGCGCGCGGCACGTCGTCCTCGGGCCACGGTCGGTCCCAGGCCTCAAAATCGCGATAAAGCCCGTAGCCCGACACGAGCAGGCCGGCCGCCGCGAGCAGCGCCACCGCCGGCACGGCCGTTTTCCAGCGCCGGGCGGCCGCCACCGGCAGCCAGGCCGTCAGCAAAAACACCCATGGCAGCAGCGGCACGAGAAAGCGCAGGTAAAGGGTGAAAAAGCGCAGGCCGTGCGCCAACACAAACAGGCAAACGAAGATCGCCAGGATCGCCGACGCCGGCCGCGAATACCAGGTCTTGGCGCGCCGCCTGGGCAGGGAGAACAATACCAGCGCGACGGCCGCCGCCGCGAACAACGCCAGCGGCCAATAGGCGAAGAAATCGCCCAGCCCGCCCAGCCAATGCGCGAGTTTGCGGCCGTAAGTCCAGGTGAGGTGGGCGCCTTCGCTGTACTTTTTGTTTTGCAGTTCGTTGACCAGCCAGGCGAACGGAATTTTTTCGCCGATCGACCAGAGCAGCAGCACCGCCAGCGCCGGCAGCGTCCCCTTGAAGAACGTCCAGACCACCCGCCGGATCCGGCGCGGCCACGACCCATCCCCCGCCGGCCGCTCGGCCTCGACCAGCAGCGCCAGCGCCATCACCAGCGGAAACGAGAAAGCCGACTGCTGTTTGGTGCAGAACGCCAGGCCATACGCCAGCCCGGCCCAACCCAACCGGCCGGCGCCCAGGAAATCGACGGACAACAGCACGAAAAACAGCATGACGGCGTCGGTCCGGCCGACGGGCATGTACTCGAAGGCGAAGGGCGAAACGGCCAGCAGCGCCGCCGCCAGCAGACCGGTCCAGGCGTCGAACCAGCGGCGGCCGATCCGAAACACCAGCGCCAGACAGCCCAGCGTCGCCAGGATGCCCGGCAGGCGACCGGCGAAAGCGGAATCGCCCAGCACCGCGCGCGCCGCCGCCTGGAGGTAATAGACGATGGGCGGCTTCATCACCCGGTAGTGCGAGAGGCTCCAGTCGCCGTCGAGAATGGCGAGGGCCGCGCGGCCGAACACCGCTTCATCGGAAACCGCCGCGTGGCGGGTCGCCGCATAGCCGTAGAACACACCGGTGGCACAGAGCAGCGCGGCCAGCCCGAAAAGCAGCCAGCGCTCGCGGGAAGCGGACGGTTTCGACGGCGGTGCGGCGATCATCGCGCGAAGGTTAGCGAATCAGGGAGTGGCGGGCAAGCCGACGGCGCGCAATTCGAGGCGGCCGCCGGATTCGCCGAGCGCCGCGGGCCGCAGGCCGAAGCGCGACAGGTTCGCGGTGAAGACCGGGTTGATCTGCTTGGCCACACGCCTCAGCAACCAGGCCGGCAGGCGGCAGCCGGCGACTTCCGCCCGCGTCGGCCGCAGCAGCAGCTTCTCGCCGTCCAGGCGCAACTCCCCTTCCAGCAGCAGTGCGGGGCGCCAAAGCGGCAGCGCGGCGCGCGCGGCGATCCGCAGCCGGTCGCCGGTCAGTTGCGCGCGCACCTCGGTCAGGTTGGAGTTTTTCCGGGCGATGTAATCCGCCAGCGCCGCGGGATCGATTTGATACAACCCATCTGCCTCGGCCGCCCGGCGCACGTGAAACCGCCGCGCCGCCAGCCAGTGGTCCCAGTCGGGTTCCAGGTCGCGGTAGGCAAACGTCGCCCGGGCGATCGTCAGCTTGTCGAACGAAAAATCCTCGGCCGCGAAAACCAGCCGCCGCAAGCCGCCGGCGATCTCGCATTCCCGCAGTTCGACCACGTTCGCCGCCGCCGTACGGTCGTCGCGCAGCGCGGCAAACGATTCGGCGAGCAACCGGCCCGCCAACTCGCAGGTCAGCGGCCGCGCCTGGAAATCCGCGCCGTCCAGGAAAGTCGCCTGCCCGTCGACGATCCCGATCTCCGCCGCCGTCTTGATTCGATAGAGCACGCCGCGCCGCAATTTCAATTCGGTCGCCGCCTCGAGGCGGAAAGCGGGCGCCAATTCCTGCCGCAAGACCTTCAGGTACTGCGCCAATTCCCGCCCGTCGAGGTAAAGGTACAGCTCGCGGTCGAGGTGCGACACGATCAGCGGCCGCAGCTTTTCCGGACGCCGGCCGAAGTGCTGCACCTTGAGGTTCGTGCCGCGCGCGTAATAACCCGCCTCGCTGCCGTGACCGCCGACGATCAGCACGGGTTTGCCCTCGCCGTTGCCCGCGATCCAGGAAACCACGGCCGGCACATCGTCGACCGGCCGGGGTTCCGCCTGAGCCCGCAAGAAATCGACGGCCGGCGGCCCGATCGCCAGCAGGCTCGCCAGCCCCGCGCCGATCGCCAACGGTACGCGCAACCGCGGCGCGGCCTCCCCGAGGCGGTCGAGAATCGCCGTCAGACCGGCCGCGGCGACCAGGGCGATCCACGGCGCGACCGGCACCAGAAAGCGCGGGTACAGCGTGAAAAAGCCGCAGCTGTGCGCGAGGTAGAAAAAAACGACGAAGCCGCTCATCACGGCCAGCGCGGCCGTCGTGGGGTTTTCGCGCGGCCGCCACCACCGGCGTGCCAGGCCGATCGCCAGATAAATCGCGGTCGCGAACACCAGCAACAGGATCAGGTTCGTCAGCCAACCCGCGCCGAACAGCCCGCGCGTCTGGTCGATCCAATAGAGGAACTTCGCGGCGAACGTCATCTGCGCGTGCCGGCCGGTCTGGTATTTGTCGCCGCCCAACTCGCGCACCAGCCAGCCGAAAGGCTCCTGCGTGTAGCTCGACCAGGCCAGCAGCACGAGCACCGGCAACGCCGCGCCCTTGGCGAACCGCGCGGTTTCGCGCCCGGCCCACCGCCAGAAAGCGGCCGGCGGCGACGGCGAGGTCGCGGCGTCGAGCCAGACGAACGCGGCCACGACGGGCAGCGAAAAGGCGGCCAGTTGGCGGGTCGCAAAGGCCAGTGCGTAGGCGAAGCCGGCCCAGGCGGTGCGGCCGCGGCCGGCCAGCGCGACGGCCGCCAGCACGAACAACAACGCCGGCGCGTCGGTCCGGGCGTTCGGAAAGTGCAAGAGGACGAAGGGCGAAACGGCCAGCCACCCCGCCGCCCACAGGCCGACGCGCTCGTCGAACCAGCGCGCGCCGATCCGATAAACCAACGCGAGGCAAAGCAGCGCCGCGACGATCCCCGGCAGC
The DNA here is from genome assembly GCA_012517325.1 of Myxococcales bacterium. NCBI lineage: Bacteria > Pseudomonadati > Myxococcota > Myxococcia > Myxococcales > Myxococcales bacterium. Next base: position 6,989 of record JAAYVF010000118.1, read on the forward strand.
CGGCCCGCCAGGTCCGTCCGGCCGGCGACCGCCCGGCTCAAAGCCTGCAGGTAGTAAACGACGAAGGGCTTCATCACCCGCGTGTGGTGCAGCAGAAAATCGCCGTCGAGGATCGCCAGGCCGGCGGAGCCGTAGAGCGCCTCGTCGTCGCCGATCGCATGGCGCCGTGCCGACTGCCAATACGCCGCCGCGCCGATGACCAGGATCAATCCCAAGCAGACGGCGGCGAGGCGGGGCGAAATGGTTTTACGCGTCAAGGCCAATTTTCGGCGGCTCCGCAGGTTGTTTACCGAATGATGAGCGCATTTCGGCCCGGCGATCAACCCTCGGGCCGGCGTTTTAAAAGAAAAGGCCGCGCTTCGCGGCGCGGCCCTTCCGGCGTTCGGTTTTCCGGAACTACAGTTTGAAGACCAACAGGAAGCTGATCAGCAAGCTGTAGATGACCAGGGACTCGATCAGGGCGAGGCCGAGGATCATCGGGGTGAAAACCTTCTGATAGGCGCCGGGATTCCGGGCAATACCTTCGATGGCCGCCGCCGCCGCTTTGCCTTGGCCAAGCGCGCCGCCGAATGCCGCGATGGCAATGCCCAGACCGCAACTCAGGGCGATCATGCTCTTCACACTGCTGTCCAAACCTCCACCTTCCTGCGCCATAGCCACACCCGCCAGGACCAGCGTGAACAGAGCCGCGATCACCGCAATTCGTACGGTCTTCCTCATGATTCCTACCTCCGTTGAAGTACGCCGCGTCACGGCCGATCCGTGACGCCAAAACCCTTCGTTAGTGCGATTTGGCCGTCGCCAAACCGATGTACACCATCGTCAGCAGCGAGAACACCAGCGTCTGCACGATGGCGACCAGCAAACCCAGCGCCAGAAACGGCAGCGGGTAGATCAGCGGCACGCCGACCAGGCCCATGAACACCGCGAACACCTTGTGGTCGCCGAACATGTTGCCGAACAGACGGAGCGACAGGCTGAGCGGCCGGGCGAAGTGGCTGATCAGTTCGATCGGCACCATCAGCGGGGCCATGATGTACTTGACCGTGCCTTCGAGCGGGCCCATGAAGTGCGCCAGGTACTTGCCCAGGCCGTGCGTCTTGATGCCGTAGTAGTGATAAAGCAAAAACACCACCAGGGCCATCGACAGCGTGGTGTTCCAGTTGTCGGTGGCGGTGTAGAAGCCGGGGATCAGGCCGAGCAGGTTGTTGGTCAGGATGACGAACGCCAGCGAGCCGATCAGCGGCAGGTACTTCTTGGTGTCGTGCCCGCCGATGATCTCTTCCATCATGCCCAACACGGTCTGCACGATGGCCTCGACGAAGTTCGACACCGAGACGCCGGGCTGCGGCGCCGGGTTGTCGAGCATCCGTTTGTATTTGCCGCCGACGGTCACCGAAACCAGCGTGATGACCACCAACACGAAGAACATGATCATCACGTGCAGCAGGCCGTGGCTGGTGTAATAGTGCTGATTGATCTGGCTCTCCGGAATGCCGGCCAGCGCGCCGACCTGCACGGCGATGCCGTAGGTCCATTCCATCGGGATCAGGTTGAAGAGCGTCCAGTGCTCCTCTTCCTTCTTCTTGCCCTCGGCGGCTTCACCGTGCGCCGGCGCGACCGCTTCCGGAACGGCTACCGCGGGCGCCGCTTCGAGCGGGACCGCGGGAACGAGGGGCGGTTCGACGGCCGCGGGCGCGGCGCCTTCCACCGGCGGCGCGATCGCCGCGGCGGCCGGCTCCTCGCCGGTCTGCGCCCAGGCGGCGCAGCTCAAAAACAACACAGCAATCAGGGCGACCAACAAATGGCGGTGGTAAAACATCGATGAAAGCTCCCGTCACTACAACCGATCAAAGATGGATTTTTTCGATGGTTTATAGTCTTTTTTGAAGCCTTTGTCCACATCGTCCCAGCCGATGTATTTTTCCTCGCCTTTGCGCATTTCGTCGTCGACGATATCGGAGAATCCCTGGTAGATGGCGTAGATCGTTGCAGTGATGACCGCGAAGATAATCACCGACAGGCTGAGGAAAAACGCCACGATATTGAAGTATTGATCCCAGTAGACGACGGTCATGAAGCACAAGCCGACCAGGATCATGAATTTGAGCCAAATCAGCGAAAAATAATGGATTTTTATTCTTTTCGGGTCGGAAAATATCTTCTGGCCGATCCGCCGGAGCGCCTCGAAATTGACCAGCGACAACCCGCCGCCGAACAGCGTGCCCGACAGGATGCGGATGTCCCCGCGGACCAGCCAGACGATCACGGCGATCAGGGCGAACAATAAATAATAGCCTAACCCGACGCGCGAAACGAACAGGATTGTATTGCGCTCGTTGATGACGAATTTGCGGGCCAGGGTCTGCTCCTTCAATTTGTCGGTTGCCGTGGCGCGCTCCGGGCCGGCCGGAGCCTCTTAGGGGAGCCCGATCATATCATACAACGCCGCCGCCGCACGTCTTTTTTTCCGCGCCCCGCCCGAAAGTTATTTCTTCTCCGTCTCCGGTTTTTCCGGCGCGGCCTCGGCGGCGGGCGGCGCCTCGCCGTCCGGCGCCTCTTCCTTTTCGCCCTTGAACAGCCAGCCGGTCATCGCCCGCGCCGTGCTCTTGGCGATCATGCCCAGCAGCTTCCACAACGACAGCCCCTCGCCGCCGCTCGGCGGTGCGTCGCCGCTGCGCCCGAGTTTCAGCTTCAGGTACAGGTCGCCCGATTCCTGCATCCGGTGTAGGTCCTCGAGCGTCATGTTGGATTTCTTGGCCTGCTTGCGCAGGTTCTTGTCGGTGACGAAGTGGATTTCCTTGCTCGCCAGCAGGTTCATCACCATGCTGCTGACCGCCGCCAGCCGGATCTTGAAATCGTACAGCTTCTGCTTGGCGCTCTTCAGGTCGGCCTGCCGCCGGGCGATGACCTCGCTGTCCTCGGCGCTCTCCAGCAGCATGTCGATGAAGCCCTCGACGAACGACGCCTTGCGGAACTGCAGCTCCGACTCGGCCAGCGACAGGCCGCCCGTCGGCAGGGCGACGATCTGCTCCACGGCCTGCAGCGCGAAGTCGATTTCCGCGTCGCCCAGATCCAGCTCCTTCGCGTCCAGGTCGTCGGTCTCCACCAGCGTCTCGGCCACCTGCTCCCACGCCGTGGTGATCTGGCGCTGGTAGTGCTGGGCGATCTGGTCGCGCGAGAGGCCGGCGATGCTCTGGTCCTTCTCGATCATGTCCTTGATTTCGGCCTGCTGCGGCTCGGCGCAGTCGCGGCCGATCTTCACCACGTGCAGCTTGGTTTTTTCGCCGAGCACCTCGCGCACGTGCGCCGGGTCGATCCGGTCCATGCCGTCGGTGATCAGCATGATCTCGGCCTTTTCCAGCAGGCCGTCGAACTGGATGTCCCGCGCCGCGACCTCGAGGGCGTGGTTGATGTCGGTGCCCTTGCCGCCCGGCTCGATGTACAAAAGCTTGCGGATCAGCGCGTCGATCTCGGCGGCGGTGGCCATCCGCTCCAGGTCGTAGACCTCGAAATCGAAGTAGCGCAGAAACAGGCGCGCGCCGGTTTTTTTCTTGCGCCGCAGGTACTCGATCGCCAGCACCTTGGCGAACAGCATCCGGTTGCGGTACCACATCGAATACGAGCGGTCGAACAGGATGTAGAGCTTCTGCTCGGCGGCGTTGGTCATTTGGCGCGCGCCGGATTCGCGGATCGGCGCGGTCTGCGCCCCGGCTTCGGCGGAACCGTCGCGCATCAGCACGCGGACGTTCAACTGGCGTTCCTCGGCCAGCCGCATCAGGTCGGTGAAATCCTCGATCGCCACGTCGCCGGGCATGGCGGCGCCGATTTCCTCGATGCCCTTGATGCGCCGGACGCCGAATTGCGGGTTGTGGTCGTCGAGAATCGGCACCTGCTCGGCGAGGCGCGAGGGCTCGGGCTTGTCGGTCGGCGCGGTACGGTCGGCCTGCTCGCAGACGTCGAAGAAACCCTTGAGCTGGCCGGTGAGCTGCGCCTCGGGCGTCTTGAGCACCCGCGCGATCTTGAACATCAGGAAGAACGACGCCGGCACCAGGCCGCGCAATTCGTCGAACAACCGCAGGAAGTCGTCGAAGTCTTCCGCCAGCGGCGGCGGCATCTCGCGCGGCGCGGCGTCCGGCGCCGGTTCGCGGGGCAGATCGGCCAGTCGGCTCAGAACGTCCATCGCCCGTTTCCGTCGGGGTTAAACCGGCCGCGATCCGCCGGCAGTGGGTTCGTCGTCGTCGGATTTACCGATGTTTTTCGCCCGCAAATAGGCGATATACAGCGCCTTGCCGGCCGCCCCGAGCCCGAAACCGATCCAGATGATCGTCATGATGGGATGCGTGCCCAGCCACTTGTCGAGATAATACCCGACCGTGTAGCCGATGATGACGCTCATGCCCATTTCCAGCCCGACCGCGCCGACGGTCGTGCCTTCGCGGATGGTTTGCATGTCCAGGCGGGGTTTCTCGGATTTCACGGGTCCTGCTCCGGCTCGTTCGATTCATCCTAGCATGAAACGGGGGGATAGCGCGAATCGCGAGCGCCCGGCAGGCAGGCGGGCGCGATCCGCTACCGCCGCTGAAGCCGGATGCGGCAGAGGGTGTACAGGGCGATGAAAAAATCGGTCCAGCGGATCTTCTTGCCGTCCCGCTTGCGCCGGGGATCGTAGCGGATCGGCACCTCGACGATGGTCTCCCGCCGGTTGAGCAGCTTGGCCGTCACCTCGGGGCAGAACTCGAAACCGGTCGATTCCAGGCGCAACTCGCGCAAGAGCGCCGTGTCGATCACCTTGTAGCAGGTGGCGATGTCGGTGATGTTGGTGCGGTACAACAGGCGCAGGAACTTGTTTTCGAGCCAGCCCCCCAGCGCGTAGAGCGGCCCCGAGATGGGGATGCGCGGCGCGAGCCACCGCGAACCGTAGACCACGCGGCTGACGCCGGCCAGCAACGGCCGCAGCAGCAACGGATAATCGGCCGGATCGTACTCGAGGTCGGCATCCTGGATCAGGCAGATGTCGCCGGTAGCGGCGGCCAGCGCCGTGCGCACCGCCGCGCCCTTGCCGAGGTTGACCGCGTGCCGCAACAACCGGACCGGCGCCGCGGGATGCTCGCGCTGGAACCGTTCAATTCGCGCCGCGCCGTCGTCCGTCGAGCCGTCGTCGACCACCAGGATTTCGCGCGCCAGCCCCAGCGCGGACAAATCCGTCTCCGCCACCCGCGCCAGCAGCGCCGCGACGGTCGGTGCCTCGTTGTAAACCGGCACGAGGATGCTGAGGGTCTTCATCGGCCGCTCTCGCAGCCCCCGCCGGCGCGGTGAAACGCGTTGTAAACGCAAAACGGATAAGCGCCCCGCGCCGACAGGTACACGTGGTGGCAGTTGCGCGCCTCCCGCAGATCGAAGGCCTCGCGGTCGTAGAATTTTTCGATATTGACGAACAGCAGGTCGTCGCCGAAGCCGCCTTGATCGGGGCGCAAGATCTTTCGCGCGAGCCAAGCCAATTTTACCGCCGCGCCCGGATCGCGCAGCAGCCCCGCCGGCGAAAACAGCCGCGAAACGGGCAGCAGCCGCGAGCCGCGCCGCAACAGCAGAAACGGATAAATGCAGACCCGTTGGCGGAACATCGGGTGGCCGGTCAGGCGGAACAGCAGCCGGCCGACCCGCTTGGCGTCGAGGATGTCGCGCCGGGTCACCTCGCCGCCGGTCGTCCGCTCGAGGGCGGCGATCACGTCGGCCGCGTCGGTCGCGGCGCGCTTTTCGTCGGCGAAGCGGCCCAGGCGGCTGCGCGGATAGAACGACACCCGCGAGACGCCCGGCGCCGCGGCGGCGAAACGCAGGATCTCGCCGACCTCGCCGTCGTTCACCCCGCGTTGCACCATCACCGCCAGTTGAATCGCGAAGCCCTTGCGGGCCAGTAGTTCGATGACCTTTTGCTTGTCGGCGATCAGGTCGCGGCCGCGAAACAACCGCGAGATTTCCGGCGAAAAACCGTCGAATTGCAGAATCACCCAGCGCAGGCCCGCTTGCCACAGGCGGTCGACGCGCGCCTCGTCCAGCAGCAAGAGGCCGTTCGAGTTGAGGCGCGGCACGATGCCCTTGGCGATCAGTCCGCGAATGATTTCCGGCAGGTCGTCGCGCAGGGTCGACTCGCCGCCCACCAGGCTGATGTTGGGCCGGAAACCGCCCGCGCGACGCGAATAATCGGGCACCCACGAAAGGATTTCCGCCGGCGTCGGGTCCGGCGCCGCCGCCGCTCCCGCGTCGGTCACGCAGGTCGGGCAGGCGAGGTTGCAGCGGGTCGTCACGTCGACGGCGAAGGTGGTGAGAAACCCGTCGGCCGCGCCGCGTTCCAGGTCGAGCGGGCCCTCCGGCAGCAACTCGGGATGACGCAGGCCGTGGGCGCGTTCGTACAACGCCGCGTCGCGCCAGAAGAAGCTTTCGCTCGCGCCGTCGCGCGGGCATTCACGCCGCAAAAACAGGTCGCCGTCGCGCTCCACGAGCGCGGCGGGAACCGGTTCGCCGCAAATCGGGCAAGGGCTGCTGGTGTGGATCGGCTTCATTTCGTGACGATGGTAGGGGTCACCTCGCGGGCTGTCAAATTACGTTTCCGGCGGGCTTCAGGTTAATAGCTGTTGACGCACTCGGTTTCGCATTCTTTGGCTGCCTGATCGTAAATATCGGAGTCGATTTTCGCGAAAAAGCAGTTCGCCAGGCATTTTTTCTCCCCCAACAGAAGCATGCGGCATTGCGAGCCAGCCTTCTCCTTGGCGCACTTGTAATAATTTTGATAAAACTCGCCTTCCTTTTCAATCAGACAGCCCTGGGTTTCCGGTTCGGTGAAAACACATTCATGCTCCCAGCTCTCCACTTTAGCGAAAGCTTTGCAGTCGTCACTGATTTCGTAACATTCCTCTACGGTATATTCATGTTCGGTATCGCCGTTGTCACTATCGTTGCAAGCAGTAAGAGAAAAAAGCGCTATAAATAGAAAAAGGGTTGGGAATAGATGTTTGTTTGTCGTCATGATCCGTTCCTCCAGGTAACCCCTTGAACTGTTTTATCCTAATTGAAAGCTGAATCCGGCTCGATTGGCAATCGATCCTCGATCGATGAAACCGCGTCTCCGACCTCCGGCGACAACCTAATTAGTAATCGATTGAATATACGCATTGGTACATGCATTCCTCTTCGGCTTGCTCGTAACTATCCGCATCGACATGGGCATGGAAGCATGCCGCTAAACAATTATTTTGCCATATTGGCAAATTTTTACATTGGGCCGCTTCCTCATTTTTTGCGCATTCACCATATGTTTGATAATAATAGCCTTCCGTTTCGATCCGGCAGCCCGGCGTTTCCGGTTCGGAATCGATGCACTGATACTCCTCGCAAGCTGACTCGGCAGATGCCTCGCAGTCCTCGCCGATAGCAATGCATTCCGCATTGGTCATTTCATCATCGTCATCGTTGGATGATTGGCTGCAGGAGAAACAAACTAATCCAATTAGTATTACTGCTAAAAGGAAAAGCCATTGATTATTCATCTCTTTTCTCCTTCTTTTATCTCTCAGCAGACAGATTCGGCAATGGCCCGACAGTTGTCGCGAACCGCGCGACAGTCGTCTGCGGTAAATTCATGGTCGGTATCGCTATTGTCGTTGTCGACGCAAGCCGTAAAAGTCATCATTATCAGCAGCGAGACAAGTACACCGCTTAGCGCGTATTTAATCTCCATTTCCATGACTCTCTAAAAAAGCGTTTTAGTAAAGAAGCGAATACACGCACTCGTACATGCATTCATCCTGGGCCAGTTTATTGCTTTCAGCGTCGATGTTGGCGTAATAACAGTCAGCTAAACATTGATATTCGGAAAGGCTCGGATCCTCGCATTTCAGGGCGCCCGCTTTTTTCGCGCAGTGGTAGAATACCTCGTTGTAGAGGGCTTCCATTTCGATTTCACAGCCGACGGTTTCCGGTTCCGAATACTTGCATTCATAGTCTAGGTAGGCCGATTCGGTTATCGGAGTACATTGCTTTTTAATATCCAGACATTCCTGCTCGGTCAGTCCGTTGTCGGAACCGCCGCTCTCTTCACCACAGGAAATGATCAGGATGGAAACAAACAACAGCCATAAAATCATCCTGAAACGTTCGCTTGTCCGCATGGTTCGCTCCTCGAAACAAAGGCGCCCCATCGTCGGTGACCGCTCAATAATCAACCGAATATACGCATAGGTCCATGCATTCCTCTTCCGCTTGTTGGTAGGTTTCGTAATCGATTTTTTCGTAATAACAACTCTCTAAACATTTATTCTGCACCAGCAGTAAAATTTTATTGCAATCATTTTTAGCCATATTTTTAACGCAATTATAATAACTATGATTGTAATAGCCTTCTTTTTCGATCAGACAACCCGGCGTTTCCTGTTCCGCATGAACGCATTGATACTCTTTACAATCCAATTTAGAGGAAGCCTCGCAGGTTTCACTGATTTCATTGCATTCCGCACCGGTATATTCATGTTCGTTATCGCCGTTGTCACTATCGTTGCAAGCAGTAAGAGAAAAATACGCTATAAATAGAAAAAGGGTCGGGAATAGATATTTATTTATCGTCATGATTCGAACCTCCAGGTATCCTCGAGTGCTGAATCATCCTAATTGAAAGCTGAATCCGGCTCGATTGGCAATCGATCGGCGATCGTTGAATCCCCATTTCCTACCTCCGTCAACAACCTAATTAGTAATCGACCGAATACACGCACAGGTCCATACATTCCTCTTCCGCTTGTTCGTAGGTTTCGTAATCAAGTTTTTCGTAATAACAATTCGCTAAACATTGATATTGCCATAATAGCGAGCCTTGACACTCCGATCCTACCTTACTCTTTACGCAATCATGATAGGTCTGATTGTAATAACCTTCCTTTTCAATGAGACAATTCGGCGATTCCGGTTCGGTGAGAATGCATTGATATTCCTCACTGGCCGTTTTGGAAGATGCCTTGCAATCCTCTCTGATGGATAGGCATTCCGCACCGGTTAATTTGTCATCATCGTCATCGGATGATTGG
>JAAYVF010000119.1 GCA_012517325.1 Myxococcales bacterium
CGCTCGCCGGTTTTCAGCGCGCGCGGCCGGAAGACACCGTGGCGCGCGGCCAACAATACGGCGCAGACGAGATCATCCGCCGGCCGGTCAATTTTTCGTTTCTACCCGGGCTGAACACCAACTTCGGCCTCGAGCGGCCGATCAAAAACAATTTTTCCGTTAACCTGCTGGTGGACTGGAGCGACTACCTGGACGGCGCGGAACTGTCCACCGTGGGGAATATCCGGCTGTACGACGTGCGCGGCTTCATGGGCTCCTCCGGTTTCAACTACGTCGGCGGCAATCAGGTCGGCGCGCAAGCCGCCCTGCTCAACATCAACCTCGGCGACGTGCGCGGCGCGCAGGCGTCCTTGGCCAACTACGCCGGCAGCCTGACCGGTGCGCAACTCTCCCTGGTCGATATCGTCCCGGAAAGTGTTTTGGGGCTCCAAGGCAGTCTGGTGAACTACGCCGGGAACCTGCGGGGCGCCCAACTGGCCGAGGTCAACGTCGCTTCCGGAAACGTCACCGGGCTGCAAGCCAGCCTGGTGAACTACGCCAGCGAGATTCGCGGCGCCCAGCTCGGCCTGGTCAACGTCAACCTCGAAGCCGACGGCGCCGCGGTCGGCCTGGTCAACTTTTCCCGGCGGATCAACGGAGCGCAAGTCGGCCTGGTCAACCTGGCGGTCGAAAACAACGGCGAGGCGGTCGGCCTGATCAACTACGCCGGCAACGGCCTCCTGGCGCCGACCGTCTGGACCAGCGATACGGGCCTGGTCAATGCCGGCGTCAAATTGGGCACCCGTCACGTTTACACGCTCTTCGGCGCGGGCCTGCAACCGCTCCGGCACGACGGCTGGTACTCGGCGATTTTCGGCCTGGGCGGGCACGTCGACTTTTCGCCCTGGTGGCTGGATATCGACCTGATTAGCCATGAACTGTTCGCCTTTGACGATTCCACGCCGGGCGATCAATTGGATCAGTTGGCCATGCTGCGTTTCATGGCCGGCTATCGGATCAACGATGCCGTTTCCTTCTACGCGGGACCGACCCTGAACTTCCTGACCTCCTCGGTCCGGCGGGACATCGGACCGGATTGGTCGTTCGGCAAGTTCAGCCGCGAAGTGGACGATGAGGATTCGGACGATCGGCATGGCGACAAATCCGATTTCGACCGGCTTTATTTCAAATTTTATCCCGGCCTGGTGATCGGCGTGCAATTCGAACCGCAAGTCGGCAATCTGAACCGGCACGGAAAGTAAAGTTTAGAATAATAATAAATGTTTGGCTGATATGACTACCGAGCGCCCTTTGTGGAGTTACAAGAACGACACATCAACTGAGCATTTTTCAATGATGTTTTTCCGCCTTTTGAGTATGCTTTAATATGATCCACGGTAAAGTCATTCCACGATAATGGTTGACCGCATCCTGGGCAAATATGGTCCTCCTCGCTATTCCATAAAATCCTTCTTTGTTCGATAGTAAATTGTCGCTTTTCATCTTTTCTCTCGAAAAGCGTCGAAAAGATCGTACGTAATATTTCTTGTCGCCGTTCCCGCGTCGAATAGCTGTCCGTATCTCCTTGAACCGTCATCAAATATTCTCCAAATAATCCCTGATTTTGCTTTGCTGGTTTAATACTTCGCAATTGTTCTCTCAAGGAATCGACACCAATTGAAAATTGGGTCATCATTTCGAAGGCCATTCGATTGGTCTTTTTATTGGTCAGAACCAACTTTTGCTTATCCATTTCCCATACCAACATAAATATAGAATAAAAATCCGCTATTTTGTGAAAGCGAGTCCGCTTTAATTCAGGGAATACTCTTTTGATTAAATTGATTGTCCGAACAAACTCGCGAGAAAGTCGCTGAATGTTTTTCAAATTAATATTTTCATTTCCGATCGCTCGATCGAGTGATGTTTTTCTATTTATTGGCTTTCCTGCCTGAATTGACATCAGAAGTTCGGCGAATAGCTCAGTGCCCTTCATTCGATCAATTTGGGATTTCGTCAATATTTTCTGATCGATAACATAGTTACGATAATGGCGCACCAACCGATCTGCTTCCTTTAAAAAACGACTACTGTAATAGCGGGCATGTCGTTTTTCTCCAGAAGTAAGCTGCTTACCGGTCGAATTGATTCTGACGAACAAATCGATAATTTGAGCCAAATCACCTGTAACTTCAATTGTTTGTATATTGTATGTTTCAAAAGCACTTTTAACATCTGGAAATTTTTTACAAATAGTCCGCCAATCGTAAAAAGCCAAACCGTCTCCCAAATCGACTTTTATTTTAAATCCACCTTTTCGAAAACAACCCATTTTCTTGTACATAAAAATCGTTTCCAAGCGCTGTTTGCCATCGATAACATCATAAACTAAATTTCCCCCATCGGTTCTCTTATATAAAAATATATTTGGAATTGGATACCCGGCAATAATCGACTCAATCAATCGTTGCCGATCATAATTCCGCCAAACGGAGCTTCGTTGGAAGCCAGGCGCTAAATTAATCATGCCTTTTTCAAATAAAAGAGTCAGTTCGTTAATGGTCCTCTTGCCATATTCAGGGTGAAAATTCACGATTAACTCCGAGCTTGTTTTTTATAGGAGGTTTTTTACCCTAAGGTTAATTTTTTATCAAGCATCGAGCTTTTGATGAAATGGCGTTATTGGCCCGCATAAAAAGGCAAGCTCTCAGAGCCCGTAAATCAGTCGCTTTATGATGTGCCGTATCGAATCCTATATTTCTTTTGTGCTAGTGCTTGAAACTCCGCTGGCCGGTGAAGACCATGGCCGCACCGTATTCGTTGCAGGCCTCGATGGACTGGTAATCGTTCAGCGAACCGCCGGGTTGAATGACGGCCGACACGCCTTCGCGCAAACCGACTTCGATGCCGTCGCGGAACGGGAAGAAGGCGTCGGACACCATGACGCTGCCCGGCAGGCCGCCCCGATGGGCGTTGACTTCCTCTTGGATCGCAAACCCCTTGGCGTCGTCCGCGAGCGCGCTGAAATTGACCCCGTGCCGCTCGAACGCCAGGCGATCGCACAGCTTGCGATAAGCCTTGTCGCGCGCGATTTCGGCCACGCCCACGCGGTCCTGCTCGCCGGTGCCGATGCCGACGGTCACGCCGTCCTTGACGTACAGCACCGAATTGGAGGTGACGCCGGCCTCGACGACCCAGCCGAAAAGTAGGTCGGCGATCTCGCGCTCGTCGGGCGCGCGGTTCACGCGGTAGAGCTGCCCCTTGTACGTCGTTTCCGCCGGTTGCAGATCCGCGGCGCACCGCGCCTTGGGCAGGTACGAAACCTGCGCGATCAGGCCGCCGTCGAGCAGCGATTTGAAATCGACGAACCGTTCGGCGGCGAATGATTGCAGCCGCGCCAGGTTGCCGATTCTCATGATGCGCAGGTTCTTGCGCTGGGCCAGGATGCCGACGGCGCTTTCCTCGAAGTCGGGCGCGACGACGACCTCGGCGTAGCGTTCGGAGATCGCCTGCGCGGTGTCGCGGTCGATCGGCCGGTTGAGGGCGATGCAGCCGCCGAAGGCCGCCACGTGGTCGGCGAGGTCGGCCTTCAGGTAGGCCTCGACCAGCGTGTCGGCGACGGCGACGCCCGACGGGTTGTTGTGCTTCATGATCGCCGCCGCCGGGCGGTCGGTGAGGAAGCGCAGGATGTTCAGCGCGTTGTCGGCGTCGGTCAGGTTGATCTTGCCCGGATGCTTGCCGAATTGCAGCAACTCGGCGTCGGTCACCAGGTAGCGGCCGGGCGCGATGAGGCTCACCTCGCCCAGCGTCAGGTTGCCGTTGATCAGCTTGTAGAGCGCCGCTTCCTGGTCGGGGTTTTCGCCGTAGCGCAGGCCGCGGGCCTCGCCGTCGATTTCCCAGACGACTTTTTCGTAGGCCAGCGTGGTGCGCCGATCGTCGGCGTCGATAAAAGCGATTTCCAGGCGCGGCGGAAAGTGGTCGCCGCGGATGGTGTGGTACATTTTTTTCAGATCGACCGGCACGAGCGTCTCCCTTCAGCGCGATTCGTCGCGATGACAATAAACCCCGGCGACGACGGCCGGGTTCTGCTTGACCAGATAGTTGGCGATGGCGGCGTCGTACTGCGCCGTGTGCGCGAAGGCCTTGGCCGCGTAGGAAAAACGCTGGGCCAGGGTCAGCGCGCCCTTCCCGTCGGACAGTTGCTGCAACAATTGCGGGTAATCGGCCGGGTCGACCACCGAGGCGACGCGCAGGTAGTTTTTCGCCGCCGCGCGCACCATCGTCGGGCCGCCGATGTCGATGTTGGCCCGCGCCTCCTCGGCCGTGACGCCTTCCCGGGCGACCGTAGCCGCGAACGGGTACAGGTTGACCACGATCAGGTCGATCGGCAGCGCGCCCGTCCGCTGCAGATCGCCCTGGTGGTGTTCGTTGTAGGTTTCGGTCAACAGGCCGAGATATATTTTGTAATCGAGGGTTTTCACCAGGCCGCCCTGGGTTTCCGGTTGGCCGGTGTAATCGGACACCGGCGTCAAATGCGTCGCGGCTCGGGCGCCGAGGATTTTCAACAGCGCGGTGTAGGTGCCGCCCGTCGAATAGAAGTGCAGTTCGGGAATCCGCTCCAGCAGGCCGGGGATCAGCGTTTCGAGGCCGGATTTGTCCGATACGCTGACCAGCGCGTTCCGGATCGCCACCCGGTTGTCCACGTCCCTGACTACGTTGACCGCCATGATCGTTCCTTTCGTTTTATGAGCCGCCGTACAATTTGGCGAGTTCGCCGTCCTCGATGCCGAACGAGTGTTCCGGCCCCGGGAACCGTTTCATTTTCACGTCGTCGATGTATTCCTTCGCCGCCTCGCGGATCGTCGGCCCGAGCGCGGCGTACTTCTTGAGAAATTTCGGCGCGAAGCCCTCGTTGACGCCCAGCATGTCGTGCAACACCAGCACCTGGCCGTCGACCTCCGGCCCCGCCCCGATGCCGATCACCGGGATGTCGATCGCCTTGGCCACCTCGCCGGCGACGCGGTCGGGCACCAGCTCCAGCACCAGCATCCAGGCGCCGGCGGCGGCGATCCGGATCGCTTCCTCGATCATCTTTTTCGCCGACTCGGCGGTGCGCCCCTGCACGCGGTAGCCGCCGACGAGGCTCGCGGTCTGGGGCGTCAGGCCCAGGTGGCCGACGACCGGAACGCCGGCCTCGACCATGGCGCGGATGGTGTCGATCATCCGCCCGCCGCCCTCGAGCTTGACGGCGTCGCAGCCGGCCTCCTTCATGAACCGCATGCCGTTTCGGATCGCGTCCTCCGGGCAGACCTGGTAGCTGCCGAAGGGCATGTCGCCGACCAGCATCGCGTGCTTCACGCCGCGCCGCACGGCCCGGCACAGCACCAGCAGCTCGTCCATGGTGACCGGCACGGTGTCGTCGTAGCCGAGCACGACGTTGGCCGCGCTGTCGCCCACCAGGACGACGTCGACCCCCGCTTCATCCACCAGCCGCGCCGTCGGACAATCGTACGCGGTCAGCATGGTGATTTTTTCGCCGTCTCTCTTCCGCTTGCGCAAACTGTTCAGGTCAAATTGTTTCCGGGCCATCTCGACTCCTTGGGAAAAAGGTTATCGGATTTCTTTCGCGACCGGCACCGGCAAGGCGCGACCTACGTCCCGTAACGTCCGCGCGGGCGGTACATTCGGAAGGGATTATCGCGTGGTGGCGGTGTCCGGAAAAGACGAGGGCATTGTACGACAAGCGGCCCGGTAGTCAATCTGCCAGGCGGAATTTTCGGGTGATTTTCGACGCGAAGGCGGCCGTTTCGCCGCGCCGGCCGCCGGGGAATCCGGACGGATTCGAGGCTCGAACCAGCCGCGGACACCCTCTTTTTCATGGTGAAAAAAGTGTCGCCGGCCGATTTACAACCGGGCGCAACCGTGTTAGGGTTCGCGGTGGTGAAATCCCAAAAGGGATTGGTTTTGTTGGAAAGAGGCGTGTTTATCCTACCTGTCGGACTGCCGGGCGAAACTCGCAGATAACTGCACATGTATGGTAAACCGATGAAGGCGATGGTTGCCGGGGCCATGTGGTTTGGCGCGCGAGCCCCTGGGTTCGCCTGATTGTGTCTCCCTCACCCGGCCCTGGGGAGACGGAAAGAAAGTGAGTTGAGGGTATGTCGAAGAAATTGTACGTAGGTGGATTGAGCTGGAACACGACTGATGACGGCCTGCACGAAGCGTTCGCGCGTTTCGGCGAAGTGTCCGAGGCCAAGGTCATCTCCGACCGCGAAACCGGCCGCAGCCGCGGCTTCGGCTTCGTGACGTTCGAGGACAATGCCGCGGCCGACGCGGCGGTTGCCGAAATGAACGGCAAGCAGCTCGACGGTCGGACGATCAAGGTGAACGAGGCCCAGGAACGCGGGCCCCGTCCGCGCGGCGGTTTCCAAGGCGGTCGCCGTTAGTCCAGCCGCCCGCGAATCGAAGCCTTTGCTCTATTCGCGTTTGCACTTCGGTTGATTTTCCGCCCCGCGGCTTCCGGGCCGCGGGGTTTATTTTATTAATTCGCCGGATTGCCTTGCCGCTGAAAAAAAACGCGCGGCTCGGTCGAGCCGCCCGGTCAACCGGCGACGAAAAACTAGTTTTCGTACTTCTTGATCAACTCGCTGGCGATGATCCCCGAGCCGATGGTCGTCGGGACGCCGCCGCCCGGATGGGTCGAGGCGCCGACCAGGTAAAGCCCCTTGATGGCGCGCGAGCGGGCCGAGGGCCGGAATACCGTCTGCGCCGTCAGGTCCTGCTGCAAGCCGTAGATCGCTCCCCCCGGATGCAAGAGCCGCCGTTCGAAATCGAGCGGCGAGGTCATTTCGACCATTGTGACGTGCTTCTCCAGGTCGGGGATCGCGAACCGCGACAGGAACTTGATAACTTCTTCCTGGAAGCGAGGTTTTTCGGCGTCCCAATCGGTGCCCAGCAGTTTGTAGGGGCCCATCAGCGTCAGGTTGATCACGTGGCGGCCGGCGGGGGCCAGCGACGGATCGGTCAGCGTGGTGTAGGCGATGATGCCGAACTGCTCCTTGGGCAGCCGGCCGGCCGGATAATCGATCCACGAGTAACGGTCCATCTCGGCCAGCGGCAGCGGGAAGATCGTGTGATGCGATTCGAGCGGCGGCGCGCTGTCCAGGCCGATGTACATCATCGGGCACGACATCGAGGGCGCGTAGCTCTTGATGCCGTGGCGGGTCAGCCGCGGCAGGTGCTCCTCGCCGATCAGGTCAAGGTAGAGCGTTTTGGCGTTGATGTTGGAAACGACGAGCTTCGCCGTGATCTCCGTGCCGTCGGCCAGCCGCACGCCCTGGGCCCGGCGCTCGCGCACCAGCACCCGGCTGACGCGCTGGTTCAGCCGCAATTCGAGGCCCCGGCGTTCGCCGACGCGCCGGATGGCCGCCGGAATCTGGATCATCCCGCCGCGCGGATAGAAAATGCCCTCGTGCTCCGAGCAGGGCACCACGGCGAACAGGCCCGGGGTCAGATCGGGCGGATGCCCGAAGTAATACGATTGGTAGGTCATCGACTCGAGGATTTTCTCGTCGCGGAAATACTTCCGCATCACGTCCTCGTAGCTCTGGAAAAACAGCGGCACGAAACGCAGCATGCCCGGCTTGCGCCACAGCATCCGCAGCATGTCGGTCATGGTGCTGGCCGGGCTGGTGAAGTAATCGTCGCCGATCGATAAAAATTTCTGGAAGTAGGCGGCGTAGTCGCGGAAGCGGGCGGCGTCCGCGGGCGATACCGCGCCGATGGTCTCGATCGCCTTTTCCATCGACAACGGATAGGTGAGCCGCGAGCCGTCGCGCGACAGGCTGGTGTAAATGGGATCGCAGGGGATCAGGTCCAGTTCGGCCTTCGCGCTGGTGCCCAGTTCGCCGAAGGCCTGGTCGATCACGTAGACCGCCTCGACGATCGACGCGCCGACGTCGAAGGTGTGGCCGTCGCGCGTGTAGCTCGAGCAACAACCGCCGATCTCGCCGCTCTGTTCGAGCACCAGCACCTTGCGCCCCTGCCCGGCCAGCAGCGCGCCCGCCGTCAGGCCGCCGCACCCCGCGCCGATGACGATGACATCGTAGTCGCTCATGACGGACTCCTCTTAGCTGAAATAGCGGCCGGGAAGGTATTTCGCCTGCTTGAGCAAATGGCGGACGAACCGTTTTTTGCCCTCGTCCAGTTGCCGGTATTTCACCACCAGCAACACGGCGGCCATGACCAGAAAGACCGCCAGAATGCCCAGAATGCGCATCATGATTGCTCCTTGCCGTCGCCGGCCGCGGTTTGCGGCCCGGCGGATTTCAGTGGGTGGTGACCTGATATTCCATCATGCCCGGGAAGTGGTTTTCGGCCAGATATTCCTCGAGCGGCGCCAGCCCGTAGAGCGCCGCGCCGAAAAAGGCCGTCGCGTACGGATCAAGCACCCCATGCAGCTTGTCGTGATCCGGATTGGTGAAGGTGCCGTCTCCGCCGATCCGGGTTTCGGTGCCACAGCCGTTGCCGTGCGCGCCCAGCGTGCCGACGAAATCGCACAGATCGCTGAAGGCGAAATGGCCGGTGTTGAAAAATTCCAGCTCCATTTTCGGAGGCGGCATCTTCGCGATCAATTGATAATGGAACGCCTTGAACATCCGCATGACCTTGTCCTGCTTGCCCCAGAAATACATCGAGGGCGCCGTCACCGTATCGGGCACGAACGGAAAACCGAACGAGGCCAGTTGCAGCAGCGCCTTGACGCGCGGCTCGCGCTTGGCGACCTCGGTCGCGGTCAGGCCGCCGAAGCTATGCCCCCAGATCGCGAACCGCGCGGTATCGATGTGCCCCGCGAACAGTTCGGGCGGCTGTTGCTCGAACACATCCATCAGGAAACTCATGTCGGCGATGCGTTCCGGCAAGGTGGTGATCATGCTCAGCGGCGTGCCGAGCACCACCGCGGTCGGCGTCAACGTGACGACCGAATTGCAGATGTGATCCGGCGCGACCACGATGTAGCCGTGGCTCGCCAGGTAATCGGCCATGGTGAAATTCTGAAAGCGGTTGCTCATGAAACCGTGCGAGAAAAACAGCACCGGCAGCTTGCCGGCGTCCGGATGCAGCGGCGCCCCGCGATACGAACCGGTCGGCAGGTTGTTCATGTCGCCGGCTTGTTCGCCCAGCGCTTCCCGAACCTCGTCGATCCGCCCGAGGAAGAAATCCTCGAGGTAATTCTCGGGATAATCCATCGCGTTGTCCGCGGCCGGATACCAGACCTCGGTCAGCAGGACGCGCTTGCCGTCGCCGCAGCTCAACTCGCGCGTGGCGTCGGTGAAGAAATACGACCGGTTACCGACCAGGTAGGGCCCCGGTTCCTCGGGATTCAACAGCGGATTGCCCGGCGTATCGTCGTCGCCGTCCGAGGTGTCGTCGTCGGCGCCGGCGTCGTCGTCGGCGGGCAGCGCGTCGTCGTCGCCGCCCTCCGCCCCGGAATCATCATCCGCGCTTTCGTCGCCGCAACCGCCCAACCCGAGCAGACACAGCCACACCAGGAACGCCCATTTCGTCCAACGAATTCGCCGCATGTTTTCACCCTTTAAAAAAAATGAAGGCCGTTAAAATTGCGTCACCGGCCGCAGTTCCGTCCGCGGATAGATCTGGCCGTGGTTCGGCGGCATCGAGTTGTAGACAAAATCCAGTTCCACCGTCCCCAATTTGACCAGCGGCCGGCGCCGGTAACCCGCGAACGTTCCGCGTACCAACAGGTTCTCCATCTGCAGCGACAGGCCGAACACCGCCACCGTCGCGCCCGGCGGCACCGCCGCCAACTCGGACTCGTAGGCCAGCGGCGAAAAGACCAGCCGCCGGCTGTCCGCCGCCTGACACTGCACCAGCGGGATGAGGATCGGAAAGCCGTCCGCGCCGAGATAGGAAAGGAATTTGAGCGTGTCGAGGCGGCCGAACAGGCTCACGCCCCACGGGGTGAGAATCGGCTCGCGCTCGCCGGTGCCGGCGCCGTGCTTGCCGAGCCACGTCAACAGGGAAGCGGGAATGATGCGGCCCAGCGGCAAGGGTTCGCCGGCGGTGGTTTCCACCAGGTCCATGTAATGAACCGTATGAATGCCGAAGTAGGAGTTGTAGCGGAACATCGGCTTCTCGTTGAAAAGCACGTAGTCCTCGCCCTCGCGCCGCGCGTGCGTGTAACGGGCCTTGCCGCGCCACAACCGCCGGTCGAGGGTCATGATCAGAAACGCGGTCCGCGGATTTTCCTTCACGTGATGCTTGGACAACCCCTCGGTGAACTGGCCCCAGACCAACTGCGTCGGCGTCTTGGCCTGCAGCGCGGTGATCATCGTCACGTGCGGCAGCCCGGCCGGATTGACCGTCGCGAGCAGGCCGATTTTTTCGGTCGGCTCGAAGGCTTTCAGGTCTTGCGGATCGAAGGCATTGAACGTTTTCACGATCCCCACTCCTTTGCTTCAGCAGGTGGCGCAACCCTTGACGACGCGGAGGCGCGACCGTTCCTCGCCCGATTCGTCGTCCGCTTCCATTCGCGTCGAACCGCTCCAGTGAACGAGGCGCTCGTCGACGCCCGATTGGCGGGCGATCTCGGCCAGGCGCTCCATTTGTCCGCGGCTGAGCAGGTCCGCCCGGCGGTACGGCCACTCGAGCCCCAACCGGGTGTATTTGTCGCGGCACAGATTGTTGAAGGCGCACAGATCCCAGCGTTCCACCAGGCCCTTCAGATTCGCGGCGATGAACCGGCCGATGCCGGCGAGATTCTCGTCGCGGTCGGTCGCGCCCGGGATGATCGGCGTGCGGATCCACAACCGCGTTTGGCCGGCGCGGCGGCGCAGGTCGGCGGCCAGCCGCTTCAGGTTGTCGAGGATGCGGTCGTTGGCGACGCCGGTAAACTCGCGGTGCCGTTCGGGGTCGATTTCCTTGAGGTCGTACAGCACCAGATCCGCGTGCGCCGCGACCGTCGCCAGGGCCTCGGGGCTGGTCTGCCCGCAGGTATCCAGGGCGGTGTGAATGCCGGCGGCGCGCAGGGCGGCCAAAAAGGCGGCGGCGAATTCGGGCTGCATCGTCGGCTCGCCGCCCGAGACGGTGATCCCGCCGTTCGACTGCTCGAAATAGGCGCGGTCTTTCACGACCTCGCGCACCAACTCGTCCAGTTCCCACGTCCGGCCCAGCGGCTCCAGCGCGGTCGACGGGCATTCCGCCGCGCAACGCCCGCAACCCGCGCAGCGGTCGCGGTCGATCCGCAACCCGTCCTCGCCGAACGACAACGCGCCGCGCGGGCACTGGGCGAGGCACAATTTGCAGGCGAGACAACGCGAGCCGATCCAGTGAATTTGCGGGCGCGGCGAGATGCTTTCGGGATTGTGGCACCAGGCGCACTTCAGCGAGCAACCCTTGAAGAACACGGTGGTGCGGATGCCGGGGCCGTCCTCGGTGGACATCCGCATGATTTCCAGAATCACGGCCTGGCGCGGCTCGCGGGTCATGGATTCCATCCTAAAACCGGTTGTGGCTGACGCGGGCGATCACCTCGTCCTGCAATTCCTTGCCGATGCCGGTGAAATACGCGTTGTAGCCGGTGACGCGCACGAGCAGATGCCGGTAATCCTGCGGATGCCGTTGCGCTTCCCGCAGCAGGTTCGGATCGAGCATGTTGATCTGCAACGCCGTGCCGCCGTTTTCGGCATAGCCGCGCAGGAACGCCTTGAATTTCTCGCGATGCTCCGGATCGCGCAGGATCGACGGGTTGAAGGTGATGGTGTGGCTGGCGCCGTTGGGCAGGTTGTTGAAGTACGCGCCCCAATCGCCCGTTTCGCCTTCACCCTTGCCGCCCAGCGCCTTGCCCACCGAATTGGCGTTGGCGGTCGGGCCGTTGATGTCGGCGCCGTTCGACGGGCAGATGGCGTTGGAAAGGAACTGGCCCTTCGGCCGGCCGTCCGGGCTGGCCGCCAGGACGTAGCCGTCGCCCACCCAATAATTCCAGCTCAGCATCCCCGGGCGGAACCGGCGGCCGGTGGACTTCGTCTTGTGTTTCCAGGTTTCCTCGACCCAGAGGTTCATGACCCGCAAGGCCAGCTGGTCGGCCTCGTCGTCGTCGCGGCCGTATTTGGGCGCTTTATACTTGGCGCGGGCCTGCAGCACCTCGTGCCCCACCCAGTTGTCGCGCAGGGCCGCGATCAACTCGGGGATGGTGCAGATCCGCTGATCGAAAACGAGGTATTTAACGGCGAGCAGCGAGTCGACCGTCGTGGCGAAGGTGACGGCTTCCAGCGTCACCAGGTTGATTTCCGCCCCGCCCCGCGTGATGTCGCGGCCGTTCTCCGCGCAACCCTTCACCATGCAGGACAAATACGGCGTGGGGAAGAACTCGGCGCGAATGGCTTCGGACGCCTCGTAGACCGTCGCGCACCGATCGACGATGTACCGCAATTGCTGCGCAAAGGCCTGCCAGAATTCTTCCCAGGTGTTGAACGACGCGGCGTCGCCAGTGTAGGGGCCGTCCTGGCCGATTTTCTCGGTTTTGCCGGTGATCGGATCGGTGTACGGAAGCAGGTCGCGCCCGCCGGTCAACGCCAGTTCGACCGCCTTGAGCAGATTGAGGTTGATGTCCACCGTGCCGGAGCGGTCGTTGCCGACCATGGTGTTTTCCAGGCAGCCGACCGGCGCGTAATCGTGCACGTTGTCCTCGCGGATCAGATGCGACAGGCCGGCCCGCCGCGCCTCGGTCATCATGCCGGCCATCGAACGCTCGTCGAAATTGAGCAGAAACGGCGCGCCCTGGCTCGTCGCGACCATGGCCACGACCTTGTCCAGCAATTCGTCCGGCGTACCGCGGTGCAGGCGCACGTTCGGCTTGGGTTCGAGGATGGGCGTCATTTCGTCGATGACCTCGAGGAACACGTAGGTCAACTCGTTGGTCAGATCGACGCCGCCCGGCCCCATGCCGCCGAGGGTGATGAGCTGGCCGAACCCGGCGGTGATGCCCTGGTTGCCGGCGCGGATCAGCGCGTCGTAGGCCGTGTTGCAGTGCATCCAGAAGCACTTGAGGATTTCCTTGCCGAATTCGCGGTCCATCCCCTGCTCGATCGACCGCCGCCAGTACGGCAACAGGTATTGATCGACCCGCCCGAAGGAATCGCCCGGGCCCGGATAATTTTCGTCGCTCATCACCAGCATGTGGCTGAGCCAGAGCGCTTGCACCGCTTCCCAGAATGTCTCGGCCGGTTCCCACGGCACGCGCGTCAGGTTGGCGGCCATCTGTTGCAATTCGCGCCGCCGCGACGGATCGCTCGCCGCTTCCTGCTCCCGACAAACCTTGACGTACTGCGCCGCCAGGTCGCGCGGCAGGGTCGCGGCGGTCATCATGGCGCGCAACTGGGCGCCCTTGTCGCCTTTTTTCTCGGCGTCGCTCAGGCGTCCGTAACGCGCCTCGAGTTCGGCGTAAACGCCTTTCCAGCCCAGCTTCAGCACCCGTTCGAACCCCGGGATCAGGTGACCGCTGGTGGCGCCGGCATTGCCGTAGCCGTGGTCGTGAAACCACTTCATCAGCGGCCGCGCGCCGCGTTTTCCCTTGACCAGCCGTTCGTACCGGCGGGTTTCTTCCTTGGTCAGGCACAGCGAGGATTGCAGGTTGAAACGCGCGCCCGCCACTAGGTCGCCGGGCAGGATTTCACGCGGCACGTAGTTCACCATCACCTCGCGAACGAACCAGGCGCGCCGCTCCGGCAGGCTCCAGGACCAGAAGTCGTCGGGCAGGCGAACCGGCCGCGCGGCTTGCTGGAAGGAGCGCACGAACGTCTGCAACAGCAGATAGTTCTCGGGAACGATGTAAAACGACAGCTCGTTGAATTGCAGATCCCACGGCGTGCCGGTCGTCCAGGCGGTGAACTCGTTGTTCCAGGCGCGCGCCGTTCCCTGAAAGTAGTAATCCCGCAACCACGCGATGCGCGGGCTCAACCCTTTCGGTTCCTTGATCGCATAAGCTTTTACGGGGGCCGTTGCCGTGCTCATTCCCGCTCTCCTTCCGTCGCCAGGGCTTGCTGGAGGCGCGCTTCGCCGTGATCGAGCAGGCCCGCCATCAAACGGACCGCCTGCTTCGCCCGGCGCCTGGCGATCGCCTCGACCAGTTGCCGGTGCCACGCGAAAACATCCGCCGCCACGCCCGGCGTGCCGAAAAAACGCGTCGACAAATTCAGGTAAAACGCCTTGAAGGTGTTGAGAAACAAGGGATAGATCAGGTTGCCGCCGGCCATGGCGATCAAGTGATGGAACTGGAAATCGAGTTCCGCCAGGCGCCGGGCGGCCGCCGGATCGGCCGTGGTTTCCTCTTCGACGAGCGCCTTGAATTCCGCGACCTGCGCGGCGGTGCGCCGCAAGGCCGCGAGCCGGGCGGTTTCCACTTCCACCAAGCGCCGCATGGCCAGGGTGTCGGCCAACAGGGTCGGGTCTATCCGGCCGTTCTGGAAATTGACCAGCGAGGTCAGCATGGCCAGCGAACCTTCCTTGCGGAAGTCGTTGACGACCGTGCCGACGCGCGGTTTCATCGCGACCAATCCCTTGAAGGCCAGATCGACCAGGCCTTCGTGCACCACGGGGCGGCTGACGCCCAACTGCAGGGCGAGTTCGCGTTCGGCCGGCAATTTCTGGCCGATCGCCAACCGGCCGGAGAGAATCAGTTCCTCGAAGCGGGCAATGAAGACATCTTTCAGGCTTTCGGTTTTCAGCGGGTCGAACCAGGCGTTCACCACGACCTCCTGATCGGCTGGTGGTATGACCAGCAGCCAATTTACCCACCGGCCGCCGCGCGGTCAAGCCGGGTGCCGCGAAAGCTTCGGGAGGGTTTTTTTGTGTTTTACAATCGAATCAAACCTGTTAATATGGCGACACTTTTATGGACGCGAAACTGAAAATTCTGGTGGGCGAAGGCGACGAGATCAATCGGCGCATTCTCCAAAACTGCCTGCACGAATGGGGCTATGACGTGCTGCCCTGCGAGAACGGACAGGCGGTCTGGGAACGTTTTTCGGCGGGTGACGTTCACCTGGTCATCACCGATTGGTCGCTGCCGACCCTCAGCGGACCCGACCTGGTGCGGAAAATCCGTTCCCATTCCAAAGCCGAATACACGTACATCATCATGCAGACCACGCACCACGATCGGCAGGCGCTGTTGGAGGGCTTCGATCTGGGCATCGACGATTACATCCCCAAGCCGTTCAACAAGAGCGAATTGGCGGCGCGCGTGCAGGTCGGCAGCCGCTTCGTGCAACTGGCCCAGGAACGCCTGCAAACCCGCAAGCGGCTCGAGGAACTCGCGACGACCGACAGCCTGACGGGCCTGTTCAACCGCCGATCGGCGATGGAAAAGCTGGAAATCGAAATAGAGCGCTGCCGGCGGGCCGCCGAACCGCTGGTGCTCATCATGCTGGACCTGGACAATTTCAAATTGATCAACGACAAGCACGGCCATCTGACCGGCGACCTGGTCATCCGGCACATCGCGTCGCTGCTGCGGCAAAGCGTCCGCGGCTCGGACCTTCTGGCGCGGCTGGGCGGCGAGGAATTTCTGATCGTTCTGCCCAACACCAATTTGTATTTCGGCCTGACGCTGGCCGAGCGGCTGCGCGAGGCGATCGCCACGCAGCCCGCCGTCCGCGAGACCGGCGAGTGCTACTTCATCACCGCCAGCCTGGGCCTGGCGCTGTTCGATCCCGGCGAACCGCGGTCGATCAAGGAATTGATCGGCCAGGCGGACCGGGCGCTTTACCGCGCGAAGAGCGGCGGGCGCAACCAGATTTGCCGGATTGACGGTTAGGGCGCGGGAGTTTTTTCGGAGACGGTGGTGTCGGCGAAGAACCGACGGGCGCGCGAAATATCCTCCAGCGAAGCGAAGAAACATTCCACGACTTCGGCATCGAACTGTGTGCCGCTGCCTTCTTTAATGATTTCCAGCGAACGCTCCAGCGAAAAAGCCTTTTTGTAGGGCCGGTCGGACATCAGGGCGTCGAAAACGTCCGCCACCGCCGTGATCCGCCCCTCGAGCGGGATTTCCTCGCCGGCCAGGCCGTGCGGATATCCCTTGCCGTCCCAGCGTTCGTGATGATTCAGCGCGATGGAACACGCCACCTGGAGGATCGGCTGGTCATGGCCGTCGAACGAATCGGCGCGGGTCGGCTGGTGGCGCAAAAAATCCCAGTTCAGATGGCCGAGCGGCCGGAAGAGATCGGCGCCGTACACCGTGTGCCGCTTCATCACCTCGAACTCTTCGGGGGTGAGGCGGCCTTTTTTCAACAGGATGCTGTCGGGGATGGCGATCTTGCCGATGTCGTGCATCGGGCTGGCGTGAAAAATCAATTCGATCCGTTCGGCCGGAAGGCCGAGCCGTCCGGCGATGATGGCGCAGGCCGCGCCGACACGGGCGACGTGCTGGCCGGTTTCGTCGTCGCGAAACTCGGCGGCTTTGCCGAGCCGGCGGATGATTTCCACCCGGCTGCGGGTCAGTTCGGCCGTCCGTGCCAGGACACGTTGCTCGAGTTGCTGATTCTGCCGCTCCAACTCGTCCTCGAAATGCTTGATCCGCAGGTTGTTCCGGATGCGGGCGCGCAGTTCCGCGATGTGGAACGGCTTTTCCAGAAAATCGTTGGCGCCGAGGTTCAGCGCGCGCAGGCGAATCTCTTCCTCGCTGGCGGCCGTCATGACGATCACCGGCACTCGCGCCAGCTTGGATTCGGAACGGCGGATCTCCTCGATCATCATGAAGCCCGATTTCTGCGGCATCATGACATCGAGCAAAATGACGTCGGGAAACAATCGCCGGGCCAGCGGCAGCGCGTCGAAAACCGAGCTGGTATGGAAAACGCGATAGTCCTCGTACCGTTCGAGCATGACCCGCAACACTTCGATGTTCACGATTTCATCATCGACGATCAGAATGCGCGGACGGGTATCCGGGGTCGGTTGAAATTCCTGAGTCATCGAATCATTGCGCCGATCGATTGCTTCCACTGGTAAACCCGCCGGAATCCCAAGCTGCGAATCATTTCACAACCGGCGGCCGGCTCCGGTAAACTCTGCACCGGCCTACCCTTACTATCGGTACGGTTGAAATAAGTGCTTTAGCAAATTGAACAACATTCAATCGATCGGGACATTGGTTTGAAATAATTTTGAACAATCCTCAATATCCGCCTTCTTCGGAGTTTTATTCCTCATAATCCCTTCAAAATTCGCCATTTATGAGCAGTGCGAACGATTCCGCTCCTTGCCGCCTAATTGGAAAGGAATATAATAATCCCATCGTGGAGGTTTTTTGTGCAGCCATCTTCCAATTTTGTTCTTTCCTAGAAAAGGCAAAGGTGTGCGCTCATGAAAGTACCTGACGATACCGTAAGCAATGTCATGATTTTCGACCGCGATCCCGAGGTCATCGATCTTCTCTACCGGTTGCTTTCGAAAAACGGCTTTCAGGTGACGACCGAAACCGATTGGCACAGAGCCATTGAGCTGGGCCGCACCAACCGCTTTGCCGTCGTGTTGGCCGAATGCAACCTGCAGGACTTGGACGGTCTCTTTCTGCTGAAGTCCATCGCCGAAAAAAATCCGACCATTCAAGTGATCCTGATGACCGGCGCCACGTTACCGGAACGAGTCATGTCGGCCTATACCCTTGGGGTGTCCGGCTATCTGTTCAAACCGTTTACGAATCTGAACGAAGTGTTACACACGGTGCACATGGCGGTATACCGTTACCAACGCTGGATTTCCGCTCTCCGGCGGGCTCAAAGCCAAAACGAGAGCGTTTCGGGCGCGGTCTGATTCGACGGCCGATCGCTTTTTAAAATGGCTTTTCGCCCAATCCATTTCCGGCGGCGAAAAATCTAACTACCGTTTGACAAATCACTTAAATCCTTCATTTTAGTAAAGGCGATCAATTTGCTTCGCCCTTAGAGGTCGACAACTTGAAGCTGAGGATCATCGAACACGGCGGCTTCGCCGATTGCTATCTCACCGGCGTTCCCGAATCTTCGCAAGACGGAGGGGGAGCGGCGGTTTTCGCTTGGGCGGCGTCGCAACTGGCCGCGCACGGTGTGGAACCGATCTACGAAAAAATCTATGGCCGGCGTTCGCGAACCGTCGACATCCTGAAATGGCGCCGCGCCGCCTACGAAGCCGCCGGCGTCGCCACGGATACACTCTTCACCTTCCTGGAAGGCAAACCCCTCCATGACGGCGATCTGGCCGGAATCCAGATCTGGGGCGTCATTCCCCGCGACGCGCCTCGCCCCATGGTGCAGACTTTTTCTTTCGGCGCGAACCAAAACGGCCGGGTTTTCACCGGCGCCGACTGCCGCTTGTATTATTTTCCATCCCTGCGCGGCCTCGCCGGAAACGGCGCCTTGCCGGACGACCGCCTCGCGCAGGCGGAGCGCCTCTTTGACGCGGCCGTCGCGGCCGTGAAGGAACAGGGATTGACCTATCGGCAGGTCGTTCGAACCTGGATCTACCTCGCGCATTTGCTGGATTGGTACGTCCCGTTCAACAATGTTCGCACCGAACACTATCGCCGCGAAGGCCTCGGTCCGGAGCCGCCCGAGGCGCCCTACCCGGCCAGCACGGGCATTCAAGGGCAATCAGGCGACGAGGAATGCCTGATGGACGTTCTGGCGCTGCGGGAGCTCGGCGCCGGCGCCGCCAAACGGGCGATCCAGAAAAGCGCGCGGCAGAACCAATCCATGCGCTACGGCTCTTCCTTTTCGCGCGGCATGGCGGTGGAATTCGGCGGCCGGAAGACGGTTTACATTTCCGGCACCGCGAGTATCGATCCGGCGGGCAAATCGGCGCACGTGGGCAATCCCGAGTTGCAGGTGCTGGAAACCTTGCTTTGCCTGGGCGCGATCTTGAAGGATGAAGGCGGCGACCTGTCGCACGTCGTCCAGGCCACCTGTTTTTGCAAAACGCCGGAGGCCTTTCAGGCCTTTCGCAACGTGACCGCCTTATTGGCCATGCCGGCGTTTCCGGTGGTGCCCGTCCGGGCGGACGTCTGCCGGGATGATTTGCTGATTGAAATCGAAGCCACGGCAATGATTTAATGCGGTGGCTTTTACTCGGTCCGGCCCGTTATACCGGTAGTGGGGAGAATTCATCTTGATGGAAAAAGCAACGCTGCTGATCAGCCTGATAGAGCCGGCCGACGGTTCCCTGGTTCGCCGTATTCTGACTCGCTTCCAGTTGGCGAACGAGGAAGACCCGAGTTTTCGCCTGCACGGCAAAGGATTGATGACGCTCCGCCTGGAACAGGAAGGAGTGGATGATGGCCTGGAGGAAATCCGCGCCTGGCCGGGGGTTCGCCGGGTCGCCAAACTGGCGAGCGGGCAACGGCTGAGTCAGATGCCGGCGACGCCGCGCCGCGAGCGCGTGGCGGTGACCCCGGACTTCCGGATCGGCGCCCCGGACTTTGCCCTCATCGCCGGTCCCTGCTCGGTGGAAAGCCAGACGCAGGTGACGGAAATCGCGGCCGCCGTCAAGGAAGCGGGGGCGCGGATGCTGCGGGGCGGCGCCTTCAAGCCGCGCACCTCGCCCTACGAGTTCGGCGGACTGGGCCGGCGCGGGCTGGAATACCTGGCCGCGGCGCGCGCCGCCACCGGCCTGCCGATCGTCACCGAAGTGCTGCACCGCGACGAACTGGACCTGGTGGCGGAATATGCCGACGTGCTGCAAATCGGTTCGCGCAGCATGTACAACAATGCCCTACTCTTCGCCGCCGGCCGCCACCCCGCCGGCAAACCGATCCTGCTCAAACGCGCCTTCAGCGCCACGATCACCGAAGTGCTGGAAGCCGCCGAGCACATCCTCCTCGGTCGGTTCCAAGCCGGCCTCGACGAGCCGCGGTTGATCCTTTGCGAACGCGGCATCCGGCTGTTCAACGACCTGTTGCGTTTTTCATTCGACGTTTCGGCCATCCCCCACCTGCGGGCGCGAACGCCGCTGCCGGTCATCGCCGACCCGAGCCATCCGGCCGGCGACCGCCGGTACGTCGAGCCGCTGGCCCTCGCCGCGACAGCGGCCGGCGCCGACGGTCTGATCGTCGAGGTTTCCAATTACCCCTATCAGGCCTGGTGCGACTCGGCGCAGTGCCTCTCGATCGATGAATTTCGCCGGTTGACGGACAAGGCCAAAGTCATCGCCCGGACGGTCCGCGACTGAAACCGGAGAGTAGGCGATCCGACATGGAATGGACATTGACCACCCCCACGGGAACCTGTCGGATCGCGCTCGGCGCCTGGCTGGATCGACTGTCGGCGAACCTCGATCCCGAGCGCACAATCCTGGTCACCGACGCCAACGTCGCTCGGCTCTACGCCGCGCGCTTTCCCGCCGTTCCCGTCGCCGTTCTCGCGCCCGGCGAGGCCCACAAAACCCTGGAAGCGGTCGCGGCGCTCGACGAACGATTCCTCGCACAGGGCGTCGACCGCGATTGGCTCGTGCTGGCGGTCGGCGGCGGCCTGGTTTGCGACGTGGCGGCATTCGCCGCGGCCACCTATTTGCGCGGCCTGGATTGCGGGCTCGTGCCGACCACCTTGCTGGCGCAGGTCGACGCGGGCGTCGGCGGCAAGAACGGCGTCAATTTCCATTCATTCAAAAACCTGATCGGCACCTTTCGCCAGCCTCGTTTCGTGTTTTGCGACCCTGATTTCCTGACGACGCTGCCGCCGGAGGAATGGCGCAGCGGCATGGCCGAAGCGGTCAAACACGCCGCGATCGCCGACGCCGGCTATTTTTCGTTCATCGAATCGCGCGCGGCCGGCCTGCGGGCGCCCAACACCGATCTCGCCGGGCCGCTGATCAGCGCCTCGATCGCCGTCAAGATCGCGGTGGTGGCGGCGGACGAACGCGAGGCCGACCGCCGGCGCATCCTCAATTTCGGCCACACCTTCGGGCACGCGATCGAAGCCGTGCACGGACTGCCGCACGGCCGGGCGGTGGCCTTGGGCATGGCGGCGGCGGCGCGGCTTTCGGCGCGGCTCGGCCTTTTATCGTCCGCGGAGTTAAGCCGGCTGCTGGACCTGCTCACGGCGCTCGAACTGACCGCCGACCCTGAACTCGACCGCGCGGCCGTTCTGGAAGCGCTGCGCCGCGATAAAAAACGTTACGGCGAAGCGGTGCGGTTCGTCCTGCTGCGGCGCCTGGGCCAGGCTGAGGTCCGCGAAATCACGCTGTCGGAACTGGCGGCGGCATGGGATCACCTCTGGCCGCGGCCGGTAAGCTGAAATGCAACTGTACGGCGTCATCGGCCACCCGATTTTGCACAGCCGCAGTCCCGATTTGTTTCGGCAGGCGTTCGCGGCGGAAAACCGTCCCGCCGATTATCTGCGCCTGGCCGCGAGGCGATTCGACCGGGCGATCGACCTGGCGCAAAGTCTCGGCCTGGCCGGCTTGAACGTCACCTCGCCTTTCAAGAAAGACGCGGCCGGCGGCGCGGATTCGCTCGCCGAAACCGCCGCCCGGCTCGGCGTTGTCAACGTGTTGATCCGGCAAAACGAAAAATGGCGCGGCGACAATTCCGACGTTTGCGGCGTGCTCGCCACCTTGCGCGAGGGCGGCTTCGAGCCGCAAGGCAAGCGCTGCGTGATTCTGGGAGCCGGAGGCGCGGCCCGCGCGGCGCTGCTCGCCTTGCGGCTAGGCCGGGCCTCGCGACTCACCGTCATCAACCGGACTTGGACGAAAGCGCAGGCCGTCGCGGGCGAATTCGCGACGGAAGCGCGCGCCTTCTCCCAATTACCCGCCGCGCTCGCCGCTGCGGATTTGCTGATCTCCTGCCTGCCGCCGGGAGCGGACCCGGTGGTTGCCGAATGGCTGCCCGCCGGCTTGACCGTTTTGGAAGCGAACTACCACCAACCGCTGCTGTCGCCCAAGGCCCGCGCGCGTGGCTGCCGGACGATCGACGGACGGCGTTGGCTGGTTCATCAGGCGCGGGATGCCTACCGGCTGTTTTTCGGCGCGCCGCCGCCGGAAGGCGCCATGACCGCCGACTGGCCGCCCCCGCCCGCCGCCAAACCGGCGATCGCGCTGATCGGCTTCATGGGGACCGGCAAATCCTCGCTCGGCCGGGCCTTGGCCCAACGGTTGTCGGCGCCCTGCTTCGATCTGGATGAATCGATCGGGCAACACACCGGCCGGGCGATCGCCCAAATCTTCGCGGAACAAGGCGAGGCGGAATTCCGCCGGATCGAAAAGGACATCCTGCACGGACTGCCGCTGGCCGAACCGCCCGTCATCGCTTGCGGCGGTGGCGTTTTGCTGGACGAGGCCAATCGGCGGTTTTTACAGCAACACGCCGTCTGCGTCTGGTGCTGGTCGGCCCTGCCCGCCATCCTGGCGCGGACGACCGATCAAACGCGGCCGCTGCTGGCCGTGGCGGATCGCGAGCCGGTCGCACGGCGGCTGCTGGCCGAGCGAATCCCTCTTTACGCCGCCGTGGCCGATTTGGTATTGGATACCGAGAAGCAATCGATCGAAACCGCGGCGGACTTACTGGCCGATGAAATCCGTTCAGCCCGCAACCGTTGACGGCGCGGTCGCCGCGCCGCCATCCAAGAGCATGATGCTGCGCGCGGTGGCGCTCGGCGCGCTGGCGCCGGGGCGGTCGCGCCTCGACAACCCGACGTACTGCGACGACGCGCGGGCCGTGCTCGGCGCGGCGCAAGCCCTCGGCGCCGAGGTGGAGACGCGGGCCGACGCGGTGTTCATTGCCGGCGGCGGCCGGCCGCGCGCCGCGCGAATCGATTGCGGCGAATCGGGCTTATGCCTGCGGCTGTTCGCGGCCGTCGCCGCGCTGTTCGCCGAACCCCTCACCCTCACCGGCCGGGGCTCGCTGCTTCGCCGGCCGCTGCCGGGCGTGGAAGAAACACTGGCGGCGTTGGGCGCCACGGCGACCGCCACGAACGGCTTACCACCGCTGATCGTGTGCGGGCCGCTGGCCGGCGGCAAGGCTACGCTGGACGGTTCGGAAACGTCGCAATTTCTGACCGGCCTGCTGATCGCCCTGCCGCTCCTGCCGCGCGACAGTCGCCTGACCGTCAATCGCCTGGTCAGCCAACCCTACGTCGAGCTGACCTTGCGAATGACGCGGCAGGCCGGCGCGGAGATCGCGGTCTCGCCCGACGGCCGGCAATACGACATTCGCGGCGGCGCGGTGTATCGACCCCAACAATGGCGGATCGAGGGCGACTGGTCCGGCGCCGCATTCTTAATGGCCGCCGGCGCGCTGGCCGGGCGGGTCGCCGTGCGGGGCTTGGACCCCGAATCCGCGCAGGCCGATCGGGCCCTGCTGGACATTCTGCCGCGCTTTGGCGCCGACGTGGAAAATCGCGTGGGGGAGATCGTCGTCCGGCGCCGCGAGCGACGGGCGTTCGCGGCCGACCTGACCGATTGCCCCGATCTCGCGCCGCCGCTGGTCGCACTGGCCGTGCACGCGGCGGGCCGGTCGGTGCTGCGCGGCGCGCGGCGGCTGCTGAGCAAGGAAAGCAACCGGGCCGCCGCGTTGACCGAGGAGTTCGGCAAGCTGGGCGCCCGGATCGAATGGCGCGACGACGAACTGTTGATCGACGGCTGCGGCTTGAACGGCGGCGACGCGCAATGCCACGACGATCACCGCATCGCGATGGCGCTGGCGGTCGCGGCCCTGGCCGGCGGCGGCGAGGTGCGCCTCGCCGGCGACGAATGCGTGGCCAAATCGTACCCGGCGTTTTTCGCCGACCTGGAGCGGCTCACGAGGAGAAACCCATGAACTCGTTCGGGCGACTGTTTCGGCTTTCCATTTGGGGCGAATCGCACGGCGAAGCGGTCGGCGTGCTGATCGACGGCTGTCCGGCGGGCCTGCCGCTGGCGCCGGACGATTTCGAGCCCGACCTCGCCCGGCGTCGCCCCGGCCGCGCCGGCACGACCGCGCGGCGGGAAAGCGATCCGGTGCGGTTGATCAGCGGTGTCTTTCAGGGAAAGACCACCGGCGCGCCGCTGCTGATCCACCTCGCCAACCAGGCGGCCGACTCGTCGCCGTATGAAGAAATGAAGGATACGCCGCGGCCCGGCCACGCCGATCTGTCGGCCCGGATCAAATTTGGCGGCTTTCAGGATTACCGCGGCGGCGGGCATTTTTCCGGCCGCCTGACCGCCGGTCTGGTGGCGGCGGGAACGGTCGCAAAGAAGCTGCTGCCGGGCGTTTCATTCCACGCCGAAATCCTCGAAATCGGCGGCCGGCGCGATTACGAAGAGCTGCTGGCGCAAGCGATCGCCGCGGGCGATTCGCTGGGCGGCCTGGTTGAGTGCCGCCTCGCCGGATTGCCGGCCGGATTGGGCGAACCGTTCTTCGATTCGGTCGAATCGCTGATCGGCCACCTGGCCTTCGCCGTTCCGGCGGTCAAAGGCGTCGAGTTCGGCGACGGTTTCGCCGGCGCCGGCCGGCGCGGCAGCGAATACAACGACCCGATCCTCGCCGCCGATGGTCGCGCCGCGAGCAATCACGCGGGCGGCGTCAACGGCGGCCTGACCAACGGCAACGAGGTGGTCTTTCGCGTCGCGGTCCGGCCGACCGCCAGCATCGCGACACCGCAACCGACGATCGACCTCGCCACCGGCCGACCGGCGGAATTGACGATCACCGGCCACCACGACGCCTGCATCGCCCTGCGATTTCCGGTGATCCTCGAAGCGGTGGGCGCGATCGTCCTGGCCGATCTGCTGCTGCTCGAGCAGCGAATCCCCCGCGTTTGGCGATGACCCAAGCGCCGGCCCTGGCCCGCGCGAGCGTCCGGCTTCAGCCGTTTCGCCAATCATTTCCGAGGCTTTTAACTATTATTAAATAACACTTGTTTTTCGCTATTTCGTCGGGATACAATAACTTCGGTCGGATCGGCTCCGGAGACTTGGCCGCGCGACGATGATTCGCCGGCGGGTCAAGTGGAGGCGCTCATGAAGCGATTGACTGGCCTGACCGCGATCGCGTTCCTGGCGTTGCTGACGCTGCTTGCCATCTCTTGTGAAGAATCGACAGACACCCCATCCGAAAACGAAGACGGTTCGGACGACGACAGCCCGCCCGATGACTCGCCCATTAGCGACGATGACGACAATGACGACGATAACGACAACGATAATGATGACGATAACAATGACGACAACGACAACGATGACGATAACAACGACGACAACGATGACGACGACGGTCGCGTCTGCACCGCTTCCGGCTGGTGCTGGCAAAATCCGCTGCCGCAGGGCAACAACCTGAATGGAATCTGGGGCGCATCCCCGACCGCCGTGTTCGCCGCCGGCGACGCCGGCACCCTTTTATTTTTCGACGGCGTCGGGTGGTCCGGAATGACCAGCCAGACCACCGCGAAATTATCGGCAATCTGGGGCGCCGGAACCACGGAGATTTTCGCGGTCGGTCACGATTACGACTCCTGCCGCGCGACGATTCTGCATTACGACGGCGACCATTGGGCGGCCATGCCATCCGGCGGCTTGGCCGACACGGCGCTTTACAGCGTGTGGGGAAGCTCGCCCACGGATGTCTTTGCCGTCGGCGAGGATGTTTGGACGTCGACCAACGTGATTTTGCATTACGACGGATCCGTCTGGTCGGCCATGGCGAACCTGCCGCCGGCGATCGGCCGCGGGATCTGGGGCGCTTCGGCGACGGACGTGTTCGTGGCCGGGATGACCGACGACGCGAATAGCGGTTTGATCCTGCACTACGACGGCGCCGCCTGGTCGATGATGTTTGCGGATTCGGGACTTCCCTTGTCCGGCATCTGGGGTTTTACCGCCACCGACGTTTTCGCCGTCGGTCGGGGCGGCCGGATCATCCGTTATAACGGCGCTTCCTGGGCCGCAATGGCCAGCGGAGTGACCAGCGATCTGCTCAGCGTCTGGGGCAATTCCGCCACGGACGTTTACGCGAGCGACGACCACGGGCGGATTTTGCATTTCAATGGAACCGCCTGGGCAATCGATAGCGCCGAAGCGACCAGAGCCGTCAACGCGATCTGGGGCGGCTCCGGCAGCGACGTCTATGCCGTCGGCGACGGTGGAACTATTCGCCACCGGGATGAAAACGGCTGGTCGGCGCATTCCCAATCGCTTTCCGAATACGCCGTACTGCTGGGGATCTGGGGCACTTCGGCCGACAACGTCTATGCCGTGGGCTACGAACACATCGGCCCATTCACCGGCGTAATTTTACACGGCGACGGCAATGGCTGGTCGCGGTTCTCCGGCGCCGTCCTGGACGACAAGGAAATCCACGACATCTGGGGCGACAACCCCGACGATGTTTTCGCCTGCGGCCGCGATGTCGCGGCGAAAAGCGGCTCGGTTTTGCATTTCGACGGCGATTCCTGGTCGGCCATGAATCCCGGCGGCGCCGTTTGTCTCAACGGCCTTTGGGGCAGTTCCGGCGAGGACGTATTTGCCGTCGGCAGCCTCGGCGCGATCCGGCATTACGACGGCGCCGCATGGTCGATCATGACCAGCGGGACTAACGAGAATTTGAACGACGTCTGGGGACGATCCGCCACGGATGTCTGGGCCGTGGGCGACAACGGCACGGTGCTGCGCTTCGACGGCGATTCCTGGTCGGCCGTCGATTGCGGCTCGACCGACAACCTCAACGGCGTCTGGGGCAGCGGCGAGGATGTGTTCGTGGTCGGCGATTACGTTTATTCCGTTTCCGGGTTTGTCCTGCATTTTGACGGCACGACCTGGACCGAAACGTCCGGCAAGGAATGGTGGTGGCCGCTGTCCGCCGTCTGGGGCAGTTCCGCCGACGACGTCTACGCGACCGCGTACGGTTTCGATCTGACGAATTCCGGAACGTTCCTGCATTATGACGGCGATCTCTGGACGGAAATTGACCTGGGAACCATGCCGGGAATCGGGACGCGGGCGATCTGGGGAAGTTCCGCCGCGGACATTTACCTGGTGGGCGACAACGGATCGATTTTGCATCACGGCGATTAACCGGCGCGTCGCAGTTAAAAAAAGGGAATCGACCTGTCCGGCCGGTTCCCGTTTTGCGGATTTTCTCCGTGTGGTCGGGGGCGGAATTGAACCGTCGACACGCGGATTTTCAGTCCGCTGCTCTACCGACTGAGCTACCCGACCATCTTTAGAGAGTATGGCTTTTAACAAAGAAAACCCGGCCCGTCAAGCGACTTGTTTCCCCGCGTCGCCCACCCGGCCGGCGTCATTTTATTTATCCCGTTTCTTCGCTAGGATAGCGCCACATGATCCGGATCGATTGCCATACCCATACCCGTACTTCCTGGGATTCGCTGATTCACTATCGGCGCTTCGTGGCCGACGCCGTCAACGCCGGTCTGGACGCGGTGGCGATCACCGATCACAACAGCCAGGAGGGCCTGCGCCGCCTGCGCGAGTTGGAGCCGCCGTTTCGGCTGATTCCCGGCGTGGAGGTGGTGACCGCGTCCGGCGAGATCATCGGCCTGTTCATCGAAGAAATGCCGCCCCCTTATCGCTCGGTCGACGATACCGTCCGGTTCATCAAGGAGCGCGGCGGCGTGGTCGTGTTGCCGCACATCTTCACCCCGCTGGCCACCGAACGCCTGCAGCCGCCCGGTTTGTGGCGCGCGCTGGAACTGGCCGACGCGATCGAAACCGTCAACGCCCGCAATCATCATCCTTTGTCCGACGAAATGGCCCGGCGGCTCGCCGTTCATTACGGTAAGCCGATGACCGCCGGGTCCGACGCCCATTTGCCCGGCTGCCTCGGCAACGGCCATTTGCGGATGGAACCGTTTACCGACGCCGCCGACTTTCTCGCCAAACTGCCGCGCGCGGAAACGATTCTGCGCCGGCGGTCGTCGTTCCTGGAAAACTTCGGCAGCGTGCTGCGCGCGGTCGTCGAGCGCGGCACCTTCGGTCTGCCGCCGCGCGGCGCGTTGCCGCGCGACCGCTTGGGGGAGTGATTCGTGGAAAAAAACGATCCCTGCAACCGTCACCTGTTTCGCCGTTACCCGGGCCTGATCGGCAAACTGCCCTGGATGCCGTTGGCCGACCTGCCTTCGCCGGTTCAGAAACTGGAAAAACTCGGCGAACACCTGGGCGTGACCGATCTGTGGATGAAGCGCGACGACCTCAATTCCACGCTCTATGCCGGCAACAAGCCCCGCAAATTCGAATTCATTTTCGCCGAGGCGCTGGCGCGGGGCAGCGACGAAATCGTCACCATGGGCAGCGCCGGTTCGAATCACGGCGCCGCGACCTGCCTGTTCTGCTGCCGCCTGGGATTGCAACCCGTGCTGGCCGTCAGCCCGCAACCGGTGCTCAGTTACGTCCGGCAAAACATCCTGGTCGATTGCCATTGCCAGGCCAAGTTTCTCAACGCCGGCAACGAGGTCAGCGCCAGTTTGAAAATCATGGCGTATTTCCTGAAGGCCCGGCTGGCCGGGCGGAAAAAACCCTACTTCATGTATTTCGGCGGCAGTAGCCGCGCCGGCAACGTCGGCTTCGTGGAAGCCGGCCTGGAACTGGCCGCGCAGATCGCGCGCGGCGAGGTGCCCTTGCCGCGCTACCTTTTCGTCACCACCGGTTCCTGCGGCACCCACGCGGGATTGTTGGTCGGCTTGCGGCTGGCCGAACTGCCGATCGAGGTCATCGGCGTGCGCATCGTGCCCAAGGTGGTCACCAACCGCCCGGTCGTCGCGGCGCACGCCAACCGCCTCGCCGAATACCTGCGCGGTCTGGAGCCGTCGATTCCGGCCATGCGTTTCAACGCGCGCGACATTCACCTGCTCGATGATTTTTACGGCGGCCAGTACGGCCGGCCGACGCCTGAAGGCAAAGCCGCGATCCGCCTGCTGGCCGAGACCGAAGGCCTGCCGCTCGATCCGACTTACACCGGCAAATCCTTCGCCGGCATGTTGGCGTTCCTCAAGCGGCAAAACATCACCCGCGAACCGGTGCTGTACTGGCAGACGCTCAACGGCGTGCCGCTGCAAGACCGCCAGGCCGCCGTGCCGCCGGCCGATCTGGCGCCGCCGCTGCGCCGCTACTTCGAGGCGCCGCTGTACGATCCCGAACTGTAGGAGGTGTGCCGTGCGTAAAACCGCGCTCGCTCTGTCAATGCTCCTGCTCCTGGCGGCCGCCGCGGCCTGGGCCGAGCCCACGTCCGTCCAGACGGTCGAAGGCTACCTGGCGAAAATGAAGGTCGCCGCCAAACAACCGACGCCGGGCGAATTCCAGTTCAAACTCGGCTTCCCCAACGCCAAGGCCGAAAGCTTTCTGGTGCGCGTGCTGCCCGCGAACAAGGTGGTCTACGTGGCCATTCTCGAGGTCCAGGATCTGCCGTTTCGCGGGCCGCGCAGCGAAGGGCTGTTCCGCGAACTGGCCAAACTCAATTTCCAGTTGACGGTCGGCAAGCTCGAATGGGAACCCGAGAAGGCGCAAGTGCGGCTCAGCTACACCTTCGCCTCCGAACAGGAAATCGACCAGGCCTCGTTCGTCGCGGTGATCCAGACTCTGTTATCGGAAGTCGAACAGGTGCGCGCCAAATTGCAGCAGGTCAAATAGCCTCCGATGACTCCGTGTTGCTAATGAGCCTTGTCCGGTTATGGCTCGGTTTTCGTCCAGGTCATGCCCTTATCCGGATAAAGAAAAATCCATTGAATGGATGTCTCATCTATTTGCCTCCTATATGCTCGGTAATATACATTTCCGACCTCGAAATCCAAAAGCAAAGACATATTAATTAGACTTTCTTTTTCGGGTAAAAAGTCGATATCAATGCGCCCATTAATTACTTCGAAGACGCCAGCGACGCCAACTCGCAGGGGAATGCTCCAAGACTCGTCCATATATTGGTTTTCCGGGGGAACGTCCCATTCATCCGCGGGGTCGCAGGTGATGATGTTCTTCCGGCCGTCCGAGTCGCGGTATTCGCCGACGATCCAGCGC
>JAAYVF010000120.1 GCA_012517325.1 Myxococcales bacterium
AGGGCCAGGCCCGCTTCGGCGACCAGTTGGCGCAGCAATTCCTCTTTATTGGGAAAGTAAAGGTAGAAGGCCCCGACCGACAGGCCGGCGGCGCGGGTGATGTCGGCGATCGCGACGGTGGAGAAGCCGCGCGCGGCGAAGAGGCCGAGGGCCGAAGCCATGAGTTGGCCGCGCCGCTGGTCTTTCAGCCGCCGAAATTTCATCACGGTCCTCCACCGACGGCGGGGCGCCGCGTCACGATTGATGAAAGTGAATTTAGATTCAGTTGCTACCGACCCATTGCCTACCATCGGCACCGGCGGCTGTCAAGCGAGGCGCGAATGACGGTAGAAAATCACCGTTCGCGCGGCGTATCGCCGGCGCGCTGGCGGTTGCTTAAATTCCATTCATCCTTATGTTTTTCATTAAGCAATGGCTGGTTCTTCGAGAAAACGAGAAGCGAATGAAAACATCTGGATATCTTCTCACGAGTCTGCTGATTTTGGTGTTTGCCACCGTCGCGCCGGCCGCCTGGTTTGTCGATACGGAAACCGGGGTGGCGATCAGTGGGTACAACGACGCGCGGATTCCCGGCGATTCCGGCACCCGATTTAGCTTGTCGGAGGAATTGCGCGCCGACCCGGCGCCGTTTTACCGCCTGCGGGTAGGCGATACGTTTCTGGAACGGCATACCGTTTCCTTTCTGTATGCGCCATTGACGATTCTGTCGGCGGGAAAAATCGACCGAGAGGTCGATTTCAACGGTAAAACCTTTGCG
This sequence comes from Myxococcales bacterium, assembly GCA_012517325.1. Classification (NCBI taxonomy): domain Bacteria; kingdom Pseudomonadati; phylum Myxococcota; class Myxococcia; order Myxococcales; species Myxococcales bacterium. The sequence continues at coordinate 758 of JAAYVF010000120.1, forward strand.
GCGGATACGCCTTTGCGGTCGTCGTTTCGTTTCGACTCCTATCGCCTGACCTACCGTTACGATTTTTACCGTTCGGAAAAACTGGAAATCGGCGCCGGCCTCACGGGCAAGATCCGCGACGCGGCAATCAGTCTCGACGGCGCGGAATTCACGGAAAAAAAGAATACCGGCGCGGTGCCGCTGATCAATTTTCGGTTGAATTGGCTGTTTGCACCCAACTGGGCTCTGTTATTCGAAGGCGATGCGCTGGCCGCACCGCAGGGCCGGGCCGAGGACGTGCTTTTAGCGGTGACCCCGCGCCTCAACGAACACCTCGCCTTGAAGATCGGTTACCGAATGCTCGAAGGCGGCGCGGACAACGACGAAGTGTATACCTTCTCCCTGATTCATTATGCATTGGTCGGAATGACGGCCTATTTCTAGTCACCATTCCGGAGCCGGGAAAATAATCCGCCGCCGAACAAGGTTTAAAGATCCACGCCCGCCATTTTTCTTTTCTTCGCCCCGGCTAACAGCCAATCGACGAACCGGCTTTTAAGTTGTTGGCGGGCCAACAGTTGCTTGGCGGGCGGCAGGTGCAGAATCGCGCCCACCAGACGGTTGGCGGCCAGTAGGCCGAAACCTTGGGTGTCGTCGATCAACGCCGTGTGCAGCTTGCCGTTGTCGACCGCGTGAATCAGCAACCGTTTGACCACGGTTTCGGGGGTGATGCGACGTTTGGCCCGGGGCTTCATCGACAGCGCGTTGAAGCGGCAGGCGCCGTGACAAACTCCGCAGCCGATGCAGACCGACTCGTCGACGCGCGACAATTTTTTAAAGGTCCGTCCGCCGACCGGATGCGGGGATTCGAACTGGTCGATGACGCCCACCGGACAGGCCTTGGCGCATTTGCCGCAGCCGGTACAGGACGCCGGATCGATGGTCGCCTGAAAATTCGACGAAAAAGTCGGGTCGACCGGGCCGAATTTTTTAAAGGAATTGAGCACGCCGCAGCAACAACTGCAGCACAGGCAAAGGAAAGTCGGGCGGTGCTGCACGTTATCGCCCGTGTAAACCAGGCCGGCATCGTGCGCCCTGGCCAAGAGGTCCAGGGCTTCGCTTTTTTCGATATCGCGGGCCAGGCCGTGCCGCGCGGTCCATTCGGCGCCCGTGCCGAGACTGAGGCAGGTTTCCATCGAGAATTTCTGGCAATCCTCGCCGCGATGGTGCGCCACGTGGCGACAATGGCAAAGTCCGACCGACCATTTCCCGGCGGTCTCGATCATTCGCGTGGCGCGTTCGTAATCGAGCACCTCGGTGAAGGTGCCGTCGGCGATCGCGGATTCGTGAACCCGGACGCGGAACGGCGAAGCTTCGCTGTTCTGGAATTGACTGGCGAAGGACGAATCACCCAGCAAGACATCGTGCACCAGGCCCGCAAGGCGTTTCTGATCGATGTCATCGCGGCGGCGCATCATGGAAAACTCGAAAAATCCGACAATCGTCGGCGCCAGCATGTACATCATTTTGCCATTGATTTCGAAATCAAACACCAACCCTTTATCGGCCATGGCTTCCAGGCGGGATTTCAGCGTTTCCGGCGCGATCCCGGTGCGCCGCCCGATCTCCGCCAGCCCGGCCATCTGGAGCGGCATTTGCGCGCCGATCCGAGCTTCTTCCTCGGTGAACACGATCCGCAGGAGGTCGTACATCACCTTGGTATCGGGGGCGCCGACCGGGTTTTTATCGAGTCGAGACCGCAAGCCGGCATACGAATCTTTCATCGCGAGATGGCCCATGATGTACCTCTTAGTTTGCACCGGAAGGCGCTTCTTTTTCCTGATTCTTCAATTAACCTGAGATTCGGAACTTTGCAAGCGAGAGTGAATTTCAACACTTAGCCGTTTTTCAGCAATTCCGACGGATAAAGCTCCCCGGCGCATTTCGGGCAGAGGCCATGCGTGAATTCGATTTCCGGCGAATGTCTTTTCAGGTAGCTTTCCAATTGTTGCCAATAACCCTGATCGTCGCGAATGTTTTTGCATTTCGAACAGATCGGCAACAAGCCGCTCAAAGTTTTTACCTGGTCCAGCGACTCCTGAAGTTTGGTGATCAACACTTCCTTTTCTTTTTCCGATTGAATCCGCTCGGCGATTTCCCGGCGTAATTTTCGATTGGCCGCTTCGCGCAGGCTTTCTGATTTTTCCAGAACGCGTCTGATCTTCCAGAGGAGGCCGGTGCAGATCACCAGGACAAAAAGGTAATTGGTCGTTTGGCCGACGAATACGCGCCAATCGAGATAGACCCGCGCCAGCTTGTCGTGTTCGGCGAAAAGCGGCGCATAGGTCAAAATGCCGGTTGATTCCAGGGCGATCATCGCGGCCAGGCCGAGATGTCCGAACAAGAAAAACAACAGGACTTCCCGCCAGCGAAAGAACCAGGAAGCCACAAGCAGGATGGCGACGATCAAGAGGTAATGAAGGGAACTTTGACTGCCGACGAGGTGAATGTGGATGAGACTGGCGATGAGCAGCAAAGCAATCGTCCAGATCATAATGCTGTAGATCCGCGGATCCTCGGCGGCTGCCTCATGGTATTTTCTAAAATGTAAATAATTAACTAGCAGCATAACGCAGACGAACAGATCGGTATAAATGGAGACGACAAATGCCGATCGATCAACCAAATCCTCGATGTGGGAAGAATACAGGATACTGATTTGGGCGATTGTGTAAATTGTCAACATGACGGCCATGAGCATCATACCGTTCATGAAGATTGTCTTTCGTTCTTCGATTTGCGGGAGGGATTGCTCGTTGAATTCGCGGTCGATGTCCGGTGCAAATTGCATGAGTTGTCCTTTTCTCAAAGGAAATGACCATCGCGTATCCGAGTCATTCTAAAATGGCTCCCAAGGATATTTCCTCAGCCGAATGAAGGGCTAATTTTAAGCGCAAAGCCGTGTTTTCGGCAAAAATTTTCCGGGGTTGAAGTGATTTGTTTGTGGTGTGAATAAAAATGTAACTAAATGAATTGTAAGCGAATAAATTAATGCCGAAAATTTAAGGGATGTGGCGAGAGTAAAAAATAACCCTTTTGCTTCGTTTCTTGTTGATTCTCGAAGCTACTTTAGCAATGATGCGGACAGGGATTAGTGGGATCCTTGCTCCGGGCTTTTGGCAATCGCGATATCGACACCAGTGAGTTATCGAATAGGCGTCGGGGCGGGCATTTTAACCAACCAAAAGGGGAGAAAGAGATGTTTCGCAAATTGTTTTTACTGGTAGCGATCCTGACTTTGGCGGCGGTACCGGCGTTCGCGGTTGATTTGATTAGTCAAGCGCCGAGCGGTACGAACACCAACGCCTATGCCTGCCAGAATTTCGTGACGGCGGATGATGCCTACGACATCTTCATCGCCGATGATTTCGAGGTCCCGGCCGGTTCGACCTGGTCGATCGAGGAAATCGACTTTTTTGGCACGGGTTGGAATGGTTTCACTTCGTTGACCAATGCGACGGCAATCTGGTGCCAGATCTACGGCGATAATTCCGGGGTACCGAACGGTGTTCCCGAATACGAAGAAACCAATCTGGTGTGGGGCGCCGGTTTTGCCCCGGCCGATCCCGAAGTGACCCTGCCGGCTGCCGACGATTTCGAGATCGCCTTGACGACTCCGGTCGTCCTGGACCCGGGTCTGTACTGGATTTCCTGCTATCCGGAAATGGACTATGCCACTGGTGGCCAGTGGGGCACCCTGGTCAGCGACGCGACCAACCTGGAAATCGCGAAAGTCGTCAATCCCGGCGGCGGCCTGTCCTTGCCGACGACTTGGACCAACATGACGACGGCTTTCTCGATCACCGAGCAGGCGGTTGCCTTCACGCTGCAAGGCACGGTCGGTGTGCCTGATGACGACGACGATACCGCCGACGACGACACGACCGACGATGACGCGGCCGACGACGACGCGGCCGACGACGACGCGGCCGACGACGACGCGGCCGATGACGACGCGGCCGACGACGACGCGGCCGACGACGACGCCGCCGATGATGACGCCGCCGACGACGACACGTCCGTCGATGACGATGATGATGACGACGATAGCGGCTGCGGCTGCTGAGTCGACAGATCGACGCTAAAACAGGGCGGCCCGAAAGGGTCGCCCTGTTTTTTAGGCCAGCTTGATCGTAGCTAGTTTTAACACCAGATCGAGAGCCGATTTTTTCCGCACTTCAACCCTTACCGGGCGTCCTTCCAGATACTTTTGGGCGCTTTCGATTTCCTCAATCAGCTTCGCGGGCAAGTCGCTTTGCCGCGCCGCGGCGACAGCTTGATCGCTGAAAGCGAATGAAGCCCGGAAGAAACCCGGACATGGCGTGAGATAGACCACGGCCCGCTTTTTCAGCGAGAGCTGCAACGACCAGCCGTATTGCTTGCCCGAGAACTTCCAGGCTTCGTCGAGCGACCCGAGCCGGTCGTGAAGCGCGGCTCTCAATGCGGTCCATAAACCGAATGTCTTACCGAGCGTGGCGGCTACTTCCGCCGCGTCCGGAATCTGCGCCTTCTCGCGGAAAGTCCCTGGTTCCATCGGCGATTTCTCTTTATTTGTCGGGTTGGGGTTGATCCTCGCTACAGCATAATCGCCGGTGGCCGATTACTCCACCGATTGCCGGGGCTGTTCAACACCCGCAACCGTTATCATCGTTGTCATCATCGGCAGCGACGCCGTTCGTATCGTCGTCATCGTGGGCGTCGTCGTCATCATCATCGGCGACATCGTCATCGGAGGTGTCGTTGTCGTCATTGTCGTTGTCGTCATTATCGTCATTGTCGTTATCGTCATTGTTGTCATCGTTGTTGTCGTCGTCGTTGTCGTCGTCGTTGTCGTCATTGTCATCGTCGTCATCATCGTCGGCCGGGTCGATTGTCATGTCGATGCTTTCGGCTTGTCCGCCGATCGAATCGCTATAAACCGGATAGGAGGGTGAGGCCGTGGCGATGACGGCGTAACCGCGGGCCAGAACGTCGTAATCGCCGGCCGTCTCCGCCTGCAGACCGAAAATGACGGTTCCGGTCGTGCCGGAAACGGTCAGCGCCGGGCTTAAAGCCGCTGG
>JAAYVF010000121.1 GCA_012517325.1 Myxococcales bacterium
GATTCAATCATGCCTACGGCATGAAGCACCAAGGCAAGCAGACATGTGGTTTCCGGCTGGCGCACGGAAAGACGGCGAGGGTTTTTATCGCGGCTGCTAAGCCGCTCCTACACCAGTCAGGTCGCTTGCGCTCCTGGTGTGGTTTCCAGCTTACGGTGAAGGTTTATATCGCGGCTGCTAAGCCGCTCCTACAGAGGACATGCGGTCGGCACTCCCGGTGTGGATTCCAGCGGGCGCATTGCCGAACGGTAGAAAAAGCAAAACCGCCGGCCCGAAGGCCGACGGTTTTTTCGCGCCGCCGACGCGAGTTCGAACCCCCCGTGCAAGGAGCGCTATCGATCACGAGCCAACCGGACCCGCGGCAAGGAGGATCCGGTTCGGCGGATTCCCTAATTACCCGATCAATCCGGCTTGCGTTTGCGCAGGAAGGCCGGCACGTCGTACGCGTCTTCCTCGGCGACCAGCCGCTGATCGCGCCACGGCTGGAACTCGCTCTTGGGCCGGGTCGCCGTCGCGGCGATCGGCTGCCGCTTGGGCTGCTCCGGCGCGAGTTCCTGCCGCCGGGTGGCGGTCGGTTCCATCGTCCGCACCTTGGTTTCGCTGGCCCAATTCTGGGTCTGGCGGTTGAGGTAGGTCTCTTTTTTGCGTTCGACCACCAGGGTCGCCTGCTCGTTGAGGTGCTCGCGCGCCTCGTCGAAGCCGGTGGCGATGACGGTCACGCGGACCTCTTCCTTCATGTTCATGTCGACGACCTGGCCCCAGAAGATGGCGGCGTCGTCGGCGCAGGATTTCATGATCAACTCGGCGGCCTCGCTGACCTCGGAGAGGCGCAGGTCGGGCCCGCCGGTGATGTTGATCAGGACGCCGCGGGCGCCGTCGATGCTGACGTTTTCCATCAGCGGGCAACTGATCGCCTCGGCGGCGGCCTCGACGGCCCGCTTCTCGCCCTTGGCCATGCCGGTGCCCATCAGCGCCAGTTCGCCGCTGGCGTCGGTGGTTTTCATCACCGATTTGACGTCGGCGAAATCGAGGTTGACGTGGCCCTGGCGGACGATCAGGTCGGAGATGGAGCGGACGCCCTTGAGCAGCACGTCGTTGGCTTTGCGGAACGCGTCCATCAGCGAGGTGTCGGTGCCGGCGACGGCGAGCAGTTTCTGGTTGGGGATGACGATGATGGTGTCGACGGCCTCGCGCAGTTTCTGGATGCCTTCCTCGGCGATGCGCATCCGGCGGCGGCCTTCGTAGATGAAGGGCTTGGTCACCACGCCGACGGTCAACGCGCCCATTTCGCGGGCCAGGTTGGCGACGATCGGCGCGGCGCCGGTGCCGGTGCCGCCGCCCATGCCGGCGGTGATGAACACCATGTCGGCGCCCTGCATGGTTTCGCGCAGGCGGTCGATGGTTTTTTCCGCTTCGCGCTGACCGACCTCGGGATTACCGCCGGCGCCCAGGCCGGCGCCCAACTGGATCTTGATCGGGGCCAGGTTGTGGTTCAGCACCTGCTTATCCGTGTTGCAGGCGATGAATTCCACCCCCTGGACGTTGTCCTCGATCATGGTGTTGATGGCGTTGTTGCCGCAACCCCCGACGCCGATCACCTTGATTTTGGCGGGAACGGCTTCCGGTTCCACGATACTGAACTTCAGCCCCATATTGTCCTCCATTGCACGGAGCCCGAGGCCCCCTTGCCGCGTTAATTTATTTAATTAATTTGGTCAACCAATTTTTTACACTGCGACTCACTTTTCCGGTCAGCGGCGCCTCGGCCTTGGCGAGCCGGGACATGCCTTGCTCGCGCGCCGCCAGCAGCACCAGGCCGACGCCCGCCGCGTACATCGGGCTGGCCACCACGTCGACCAGGCCGCCGACGTGCCGCGGCTGCCCCACCCGGACGTGGCGGTTGAAAATCGACCCCGCCAGGTCCTCGATGCCGCGCAGGTGGCTGGTGCCCCCGGTCAGCACGACCGACGAGACGTGCCGGTCCAGTTCCTTGCGCAGCATTTCGTTGTTGACGAACTGCAAAATCTCGGCGACCCGCGCCTCGATGATCTCGCAGACCTCGCGGTGGTCGACGATGACCGTCTCGCCGTCGTCGGGCGACTCGACCTCGATCTCCTCGCCGGCCATCACCTCGCCGGGAATGCAGTGGCCGTAACGCTTTTTTAGCCATTCGGCCTTGGCCGTGGTCAGATGCAGGCAGCGCGCCAGGTCGTTGTTGACCTGCAAGCCGCCGAAGCTCAGCACGGCGGTGTACTTGACGGCGTCGTTCTTGAACACGACCAGATCGGTGGTGCCGCCGCCCAGGTCGATCAGCGCCACGCCCAGCTCGCGCTCCTCGGGGTTGAGCACCGCCTCGGCGCTGGCCAGGGGCGAGAGGATGACGTCCTCGATTTCCAGCCCGCTCTGGTGGCAGCACTGGACGAGGTTGCCAACGCTGGCCGACTGGATGGTGACGATGTAGCAGTTGACCTCGAGCCGCATGCCGCGCATGCCGGACGGGTCCTTGATGCCGTTGAGGTTGTCCAGGATGTATTCCTGCGGCAGCACATGCAGCACTTCCGAGTCCTGCGGGATGGCGACCGACTCGGCGGCCTCGACGACGCGCTCGATTTCCTCGATCCCCACGTTGCGGCCCCGCAGCGGCAGCATGCCCTGGCTGGTGAAGCCTTTGACGTTGGCGTTGGCGACGCTGATGTAGGCCGAGCGGATATTGACCTGCGCCATTTTTTCGGCTTCCTCGATCGCCTTGGTGATCGCCGCGACGGTCTTTTCGACATCCACCACCACGCCCTTGCTGAGGCCATCAGACGGATGGGTGCCCAGGCCGATGACCTCCACCCCGTTTTCGCGCTGGGCGGCGACCACGGCGCACACCTTGGACGTGCCGATATCGAGCCCGACGATCAGCGAACCCGGTTTCCGTTTCATGCGTTGTTGCCTTTCCGCAAACCGCGCACCGCGACGCGATCACCGACGCCCAGATCCACGACTCGGGCTTCCGCCTGCAGCCGCCCGTTCAAGGCCGCCGCCACGGCCGCCAAACGCTTCAACTTGTTCTCGTAATCGCCGTACCCGAAATGCACGAGCATCCCTTTCTCCATTGTCACCAAACTGAACCCGCCCACCGGGTCGTAGCGGATTTCGCTGATCTCCGCCTCGGAAAAAACCGCCAGCCGCTCGCTGAGCAACAGTAATTGCACGGCCTCGCCGAGCTTGGTCGCCTGCCGCCGCGCCGTCTGGCCGCCGTCCTGAAACGCCTCCTTCGCAAACCCGGTCAGCAAGGGCAGATCGCGCGGATCGCCCTCGTCGAGCTGCTTGAAGGCGACGCCGTCGGCGTCCACCAAGTACAGCCGCTCCATCTGCAACAGCGCCACGGCCTGACGCTCGGCGATCTCCACCACCAGGGTGTCGGGCAATTCGCGCCGCACCACCGCGCCCTTGATCCAGGGATGCGACACCACCTGGTTCGCCACGTCCGTCAGGTTGACCGAGAAGATGTTCTGCCCCGGCCGCGCGTGGATGAAGGAGAGGAAATCGCTCTTGGACACATGCACGGCGGACGAAACCCGGATGTCCGCGAGGCGGAAGTAGTCGGCGTGATGCAGGCGATACCAGATCACCCCGACCAACAGCACGAACAACACGGCCGGCCAACCGCGCCAAACAACGCGCCCGGCCCACCGGCCGGCATTGCGGCAACGCGCGAAGGTCATTTTTCCCCAGCCGCGGACATCGCGGCGGCGCGCGTTGCGTTTCACTTGCACGTTGATGGACCGGCTCGCCAACTTTTGGCTCTCCTTACGACCCGACCTTCAGCCGGGCGGTCGCGAGCACCATTTCGACCAGTTCGCCCATGCTCAGACCGCGCCAGTCGCGCGCGATCATCGGCACCAGCGACAGTTCGGTCATGCCGGGCAGCGTATTGACCTCCAGCAGCCAGGGGCGATTTTGCGCGTCGAGCAGGAAATCCACGCGCACGATGCCCTCGCCGCCGATCGCCTCGTTGGCGGCCACCGCGATGGTCTGGACGCGGGTGACGACGGTGTCGTCGAGGTTGTCGGGGTGCGTGATGTATTCGGTCATGCCCTTGGTGTATTTGTGGTGGTAATCGTAAAACGAGATTTTTTCGTCGGGTAGTTTTTTCGGCCGGATTTCGGCGAGGCCCAACGCCTCGGCGCCCAGCACCGCCACCGACAACTCGCGGCCGGCGATGTATTTTTCCAATATGATCCGGTCGTCCCACTGGAAAGCGGCCGCGAGAGCCGCGGCGAATTCCTCCGGATCGCTGGCGATCGAAACGCCGACGCTGGAACCCTCCGTCGCCGGCTTGACCACCACCGGGAATCCGTAGGGCGGCGTCTGCGGCGGCGTGCTCTCGTATTCCACGCGGTCGACCAGGCTGTACGGCGGCACGGGCAGGCCGATCGACTCGAACAGCTTTTTGCTGATCACCTTGTCCATACCGGCCGCCGAGGCGGTGACGCCCGAGCCGGTGTACGGCAGGCGCAGCAGTTCGAGCAGGCCCTGCACGCAGCCGTCCTCGCCCCACTTGCCGTGCAGCGCGTTGTACACCACCTCGACACCCGCCGCGCGCAGCTTCGCCGGCGTTTCCGCGTCGAGATCCAACTCGACCACGTCGTAACCGCGGCCGCGCAAGGCGGCGGCGACCGCCTGCCCCGAGCGCAACGAAACCTCGCGTTCCGAACTCGGCCCGCCCAACAACACCCCGACCCGTTTACCCTTGTACATCGCGCTCTCCCAGAATTTTCACCTCGGGATCGAGCCAGATCCCGAACCGGTCGTAGACGGTTTGGCGCACGTGCTCGATCAGCGCCAGAATGTCGGCCGCCTTGGCCTGTCCCACGTTCACCAGGAAATTGGCGTGCTTTTCGCTGACGCGCGCGCCGCCGATCTGAAAGCCTTTCAAGCCGGCCGCCTCGATGAGCCGGCCCGCGTGATCGTTTTCCGGATTCTTGAAAGTCGAACCGCCGCTCGGCAGATCCCACGGGTGGCGGGAATGGCGGCTGGCGATGATCGCGTCGACCTCGGCCCGGATTTTCGCCGCCTCGCCGCGCCGCAGTTCGAGTTTGGCCTCGGTGACGACGAACGAACCGTCGAGCACCAGGCCGCGATAGCGATAGACCAGCTTGTCACGCGGCACCCGGCGGATTTTGCCGTCGGCGTCGACCACGGTGATCTCCCGCAGCACCTGGCTGAAATCGCCCAGGTAGGTGCCGGCGTTCATGCGGATGCCGCCGCCGATCGTCCCGGGCACGCCGGAAATGAATTGCAGGCCGTCGATCCCCGCGGCGGCGCTGCGATCCACGACCGTCTGGGACAGCAGGGCGGCGCCGACCGTCAGCACGACCTCGCCGCCGTCGCGGAATTCCGGCTCGAATTTTTCGAAGCCCTGCCGCATCAGCAAGGTGACGCCGCGCAGGCCGCCGTCCAGGATGAGCAGATTGGAGCACGCGCCGAAGACGCGGAACGTTTCGTTCTCGGCGGTGCAAAGCCGGACGACCTCGGCGATTTCCTCGGCCGTGACGGGGCGCAACAGGCAATCCGCCGGTCCGCCCACCTGCCAGGTGGTCAGCGGCGCCATCGGCACGCCGAACGCGCAACGCTCACCGAACAATTCCGCCAATCGCGTATGGAGTCTGGATCCGGTCACGCAAATTTTTCCTTTAATTTCTCGACCAGTTTCACCGCCAGATGGTTCAAATCGCCGGCCCCCATGGTGATGACCATGTCGCCGGGCCGCGCGTTCTCGTACAGGGTTCGCAGCAATTCGTTCCGATCGGCGATGTAAGTCACGTCCGGATGACCGTAGGCGCGGATGCCGTCCACCAGTTTTTGCGCCGTCACGCCTTCGATCGGCGTTTCGGAAGCGGCGTAGATATCGGTGACCAGCAGTTTGTCCGCTTCGCCGAAGGTCGAGAGAAATTCGTCGAACATGTCCCGCGTCCGCGTGTAGCGGTGCGGTTGAAAGGCCACCAACAGCCGCCGGCCGAACCCGGCGCGCGCCGCCGCCAGCGTCGCCCGGATTTCGGTGGGGTGATGGCCGTAGTCGTCGATGACCCAGATGTCGTTCACCTCGCCGACGCGCTGAAAGCGCCGCCGCACGCCCGTGAACTCGCCCAGGGCCCGGCGCACCGTCTCCGCCGGCACGTTCAGTTCATGGGTGACGGCGAGCACCGCTAGGGCGTTTTGCACCATGTGCTTGCCGGGCAGCGGCAGCCGGTAACGGCCCAGTTCGCCCAGTTTGTGATGGTGCGCGGTGAAGCTGGTGGCGAAGCCGTCGGGCCTGATGTCGGTGGCGCGGAATTCCGCCTCCGGCGACAGGCCGTAGGTGATCAAACGTTTGCGCACCGAGGGCAACAGCGAGCGGACCGCGTCATCGTCGACGCACAGCACGGCCGCGCCGTAGAACGGCACCTTGTTGATGAACGTCAGAAACGTCCGCTTGAGCTGCTCGAGGCCGGAGTAATAATCGAGGTGTTCCAGGTCGACGTTGGTCACCACGGCCACGGTCGGGTTGAGCAACAGGAAACTGCCGTCCGATTCGTCGGCCTCGGTGACGAAGGTCTCGCCGGCGCCCAGCTTGGCGTTGCTGCCGATCGCGTCCACCCGGCCGCCGACGACGACGGTCGGATCGAACCCGGCCGCGCCCAGCACCGTGGCCAGCAGGCTGGTGGTCGTGGTCTTGCCGTGGCTGCCGGCGACCGCGATGCCGTAGCGCTTCATCCGCATCAGTTCGGCGAGCATCTCGGCGCGCGGGATGACGGGGATTTTGGCCGATTTGGCGGCGATGATCTCCGGGTTGCTGGGGCGGATGGCGCTCGAGGTCACGACCACGTCGGCGTCGGCGACGAACTGGGCGGCGTGGCCGGTATGGATCGTCGCGCCCAGTTCGGCGAGGTGCGCGAGGATTTCGTTGTCCTTCAGGTCGGACCCGGAAACCCGAAAGCCCAGGTTCAACAGGATTTCGGCGATGCCGGACATCCCGATGCCGCCGATCCCCACCAAATGGATGTGTTCGGTCGAACCTAACATGTGATTCCCTCTTCCGACTCGGCCGGGAGTTCCCGCCGTTGGAGCAAGTGCAAAACTTTCGGTTTGCTCGTCGCGTCCACCGGAGCCTGGCGCGCCGCGGCGAGGATCACGCCGATCAAGGCGAAATTGAGCAGGGTGTTCGAGCCGCCGTAGGAAAAGAACGGCAGCGACAAGCCCTTGTTGGGCAGCAGCGACATCACCACGGCGGCGTTGATGAGGACCTGCATGCCGATCAGCAACGCGGCGCCCAGGCCGCACAGCCGCACGAACAGGTCGGTGGCGCGCAGACACAGGCGGATCGAGCGCCAGATCAGGAAGAAGAACAGCAGGAAGGCCAGCAGCAGGCCGAGCAGGCCCATCTCTTCGCCCAGGTTGGCCAGGATGAAGTCGGTGTGCATTTCCGGCACGAAATAGAATTTCTGCCAGCCGTTGCCGATGCCCACACCCGTCAGGCCGCCGCGGCCGATGGCGATCTGCGCCTGCCAGGTCTGCCAGTTGACGCCGAGCGGATCGCGGGACGGATCCAGAAAGCCCAGCAGCCGCTTGACGCGCCACGGGGCCATCACGATCTGCGAGGCGATGAACAGCGCGCCGCCGACAAAGCCCAGCCCGATGACGCGCCACTGGGCGCCGCCGATGAACAGCATCAGAATCATCAGCGCCGCGATGACCGCCGCCGCGCCCAGGTCGGGCTCGATGGCGATCAGGCCGATGAACGGCATCGCGATCCCCACCAGCGGCACCACGCCGCGCCAAAAGCGGCGAATGCCCTCGCCCTGCGCGGCCAGGTAATGCGCGAAGAACAGGATCATCGTCGCCTTCGCCAGTTCCGACGGCTGCAAGTGCACCGGGAGGTTGATCCAGCGATGGGCGCCCTTGGCCGGCGCGGCGAAGGGCGGAATGAAGGTGAGGATCAGCAGGACGAAAACGACCGCCATGATCGCGCCGATTACCTTGCTGTTGTCGAGTCGCCGGAGGTCGGCGCCGCTGAGCAGCAGCATCAGCGCCATGCCGAGCATCAGGTGCATGGCCTGTTTCTTAAAATACAGCAGCGGTTGTTCGGTCAACGGCTGGCTGACGCTGTAGACCATCAGCAGCCCGAAGGCCGACAACAACAGCACCAGCAGGACCAAATACCGGTCCAGGCCGCGCCGCTGGTAAACGATCTCGTTGCTCACAACCGCTCCACCCACTGCCGCATGGCCTCGCCACGCTCCTCGAAATTGGCGAACTGGTCGAAACTGGCGCAGCCCGGCGAGAGCAGCACCGCCTCGCCCGGCCGCGCCGCCGCGCGCGCCTGCGCCAAGGCCTCGGCGAAGGGGCCGACGATCCGGATCGGGATTTCCGCCAGGCCGGCTGCGATCCGCGCCGCCGCTTCGCCGTAAGCGAATACCAGCCGCGCCCGCGAGACGACATCGACGCTGATCGTCGACCAGTCGCCGCCCTTGTCGCGCCCGCCGAGAATCAGGATCACGGGCCGGTTCATCGCCCGCAGGCTTGTGCGCACCGCGCCGGGCGTGGTCGCCTTGGAATCGTTGACGTACAACACGCCGCTGATTTCGGCGAGCGTTTCCAGGCGATGCGCCAGGCCGCGAAACGTTTCGATCGTTTGTTGAATCGCCGCCGGCGAAGCGCCCGCCAGCCGTGCCATCAGCGCCGCCGCCGCCAGGTTCTCCCGGTTGTGCTTGCCGGGCGGCAGGTACTTCGCCGCGTCGTAGGTCTCCGGCGCGCCGTCCAACCGCAGGTGCAGAACATCGCCCGCGAACCACGCGTTGGAATCGCGGCCGCCGAAGGTGAACAAGCGGCTGCGTACGGCGAATGACTGTTCCATCACGCCCGCGTCATCCGCGTTGAGCACCGCCGCGTCGGTGGGCCATTGCCGGGCGAACAGGCGCCGCTTGGCCGCGACGTAGTCGTCGTGCGAGGCGTAACGGTCCTGGTGGTCGGGCGCCAGATTCAGCAGGGCGGCGACCGAGGGCCGCAGTTCCACGATCGTTTCCAACTGGAAGCTCGACAATTCCACGACGGCGATTTCCGGCGGGACCTCGGCGAGCAGCGCCTCGGCCAGCGGCGTGCCGAGATTGCCGCCGACGAAAGTCCGCCGGCCGTCGGCGATCAGCATTTCGCCCACCAGCGCGGTGGTCGTGGACTTACCCTTGGTGCCGGTGATGCCGATCACCGGCGCCGCCAGCAGGCGGAACGCCAGTTCGACCTCGCCGATGATTTCGACGCCGCGCTCGCGTGCCTGTTGAAAAATCGGCAAGGCCAGCGGCACGCCCGGGCTGCTGACGATGAGATCGGCCCAGGCGAACAGGGTTGCGGAGTGGCCGCCCAACTCACTCGTTTCCAGCAGCGGCGCCAACTCGCGAACCGCCGCGCGCTGTTTCTCGCCGTCGCGCGCGTCGCTGACCGCCACCTTGGCGCCGTGCCGGCGGGTCAGGCGAGCCGCCGCCACGCCGCTTTTCCCGAGGCCCGCGATCAACACCTTGCGACCCGCCAGCATCACAGCGCTTCCCCTTTCAAACCGCGCACCACGCGTTCCATCCGCATGCCGCGACTACCCTTGACCAGAATGACATCGCCGCGCCGGCCGGTCCGCCGCAGTTCGTCGACGATCGCAGCGTGATCGCCGGCCAGCACGATCCGTTGCGGATCCATCTTTTCCTCGCGCGCGCCCGCGGCCACGAGCGGCGACATTTCGCCCAGCAAGAACAGCCGGTCCAGCCCGATCTTTGCCGCGTGACGGCCGAGCCGCCGGTGCGCGGCCTCGGCCTCGGGGCCGAGTTCGAACATGTCGCCGAGCACCGCGATCTTGCGCCCCTCGCCCGCCAGTTCGTCGAGCGCCGCGAGCGCCGCGTCCATGCTGCGCGGATTGGCGTTGTAGCAGTCGTCGATCACCGTGATGCCGAAAATGTTGAGCACCCGGCTGCGCATGGCGGGTGGCCGGAACTGTTCCAGCCCGCGGACGATCGCCTCGAGCGGAACGCCGAACGCGTGGCCGGCGGCGGCCGCCGCCAAGGCGTTGCCGACGTTGTGGCGGCCGAACGTCGCCAGGTAAACGTCGGCCCGGCGGCCGGCGATTTCCATCGTCACCGCGATGCCCTCGAAGCCCTTGGGCTCGACGGCCAGCGCCTTCACCTCGGCCGGGCCGTCGGCGGCCAGCGAGAAGTAGATCGTGCGGAAGGGCTTGCCCGCGCCCATCGAGGCGACCCGCGGGTCGTCGGCGTTGAGCACCGCGATGTGGCCGGCGCCGAAATTTTCCAGCAGCTCGCCCTTGGCCTGGGCGACCGCGCCGATCGTCTTGAGGTGTTCGAGGTGCACCGCGCTGACGTTGGTGATCACGCCGATCGTCGGCCGGGCGATTTCGGCCAGGCGCCGGATTTCGCCGCGCAGGCTCATGCCCATTTCGAGCAGCACCACCTCGTGTTCGGGCTGGATCTTGAGCACCGACAACGGTAGGCCGATCAGGTTGTTGAAGTTGCCTTCGTTGCGCAACACCTTGCCGGGACGGGCCGCCTGCAGCACCTCGAACAACATTTCCTTGGTCGTGGTCTTACCGGTCGAACCGGTCACCGCCAGCACCGGCAACCGCCGCTCGGCCAGGGTGCCGCGCGCCAGTTCGCCCAGGGCGTACAGCGTGTCCTCCACCCGGATCACCGCTACGCCGGGCCGCGCCGGCGGCGCGATTTCCTCATCGACCACCAGGCCGGCGGCGCCCTGGGCGACCGCGGTTTCCAGGAAGCGGTGGCCGTTGAAATTCGGCCCCTTCAGGGCGATGAAACATTCGCCGGGCCGCAGCGCGCGCGTATCGGTGGTGACGCCGGTGAAGGCGATCTCCGGCGATCCGGCCGCCAACCGGCCGCCGCTCAGCCGCGCCACGCTTCCCGCCTGTAACAATTCGTTCATCCGGCTATGCCTTCAAGCGGGCGGCCAGTGCCGCCGCCGCGACCTCGCGGTCGTCGAAGTGAATCCGCGCGGAGCCGATGATCTGGTAATCCTCGTGGCCCTTGCCGGCGATCAGCACCACGTCGCCCGGCCGCGCGGCCCGCACCACCAATTGAATCGCCTTGGCCCGGTCGGGTTCGACCGCATAAACCGGCCCGTTGTTCCAGCCGGCGACCTCAGAGGGCTCGATCCGCCGCCGCCCCATTCTTTCCACACCGGGCAGAATCTGCTCGATGATCGCCTGCGGCGTTTCGGTGCGCGGGTTGTCGCTGGTCACCAGGGTCAGATCGGCCTGCTGCGCCACCGCCGCGCCCATCAGCGGCCGTTTGCCGCGATCGCGATCGCCGCCGCACCCGAAGACCACCAGCAGCCGGCCGCGCGCCAGCCGCCGCATGGTCGAACCGACGTTCGCCAGCGCGTCGGGCGTGTGGGCGTAGTCGACCAACACCAGAAAGTCCTGGTGCCCGACGGGTTCCAGGCGGCCGGGAATGTGCCGGCATTTGGCCAACCCGGCCCGGACCAGCTCACCGTCGATCCGCAGGCCCAGGCAGACCGCGGCCGCCGCCAGGATGTTCATCGCCTGAAAATCGCCGAGCAGCGGGCAGCCGATTTCCAGTTCCCGATCGCCGTATTGCAGGCGCCCGCGGATTCCGTCGAAATCGCAAATCACCTCGCGCCAGTAAACCTGCCCTTCGCCGCCGAAACCGACCGTCGGCACGGGCGTCGCCTTGCGGATGGTCAGGCCGGCGGGATCCTCCAGGTTGACCGCCGCGAACACGCGGGGTTTGACCGAAGCCGACACCGGCAAAATCTCGTCGAACAGGCGCTTTTTCGCCGCCAGGTAGGCGTCCAGTTCCCCGTGGAAGTCCAGGTGGTCCCGCGAGAGGTTGGTGAACACGCCCACGTCGAATTGACAACCGGTGACCCGGCGAAGTTGCAAGGCATGGCTACTGACTTCCATGACGACCGTATCCACGCCCTTGGCCTTCATTTCGAGCAGGGTTTGCACCAATTCCGGCGCTTCCGGGGTGGTGAAGCGGTTGGGCGTGACGATGCCGTCGTAGTGGGTGTTGACCGTGCCGATGACGCCGACCTCGCGGCCCTGTTCGCGCAGGATGGCCTCGAGCAGGTACGTTACCGAGGTTTTGCCGTTGGTGCCGGTCACGCCGATCAGCGTCAGGTCGGCGGTCGGATCGCCGGCCAGCCGGTGCGCGGCGACGGCGGCGAAACGGCGCGCGTCGGCGACCCGCACCAGGGGGACGCCGCGAGTGTCGATGTCATCCTCGGCGGCGATGGCGACGGCGCCGGCGGCCAGCGCCTGGGGAACGAATTTGGCGCCGTCGGTCTGCTGGCCGCGAATGGCGACGAACAGATCGCCCGGTTGCACCTGACGGGAATCGACGAGCGCCCGCCGCACCTCGACGTCCTGGTTGGCGGCGGCCCACGGCAAATCGGCAATCAGTTGGCTCAGCAGCATCTTGTCCCTCTCTCAACCCTGCGGTGAAAATTCGACCGTGACCTGTCGCGGTTCGGTCAGCCGGGCGCCGGGCGCCGGATCCTGACGCACCGCGACTCCCGAGCCTTGCAGCGACACGTTCAATTTGAGCTGATCCGCCAATTTGCGGGCCATGCGCATCGACAGGCCCAGAAAATTCGGCATCACGTCCTCTTCCGTCGTCACCAGCACCGGGTCGTCATCCACTTCCGCGTCGAGGCGGCGCGTGGCGTGGCTTTCGAGCACGGCGGCCAGCTTGTTCTCTTCCTTCTGTCGCGCGGCGAACACGCCCAAGTAATCGAGCGAGCGCACCGCGATTTCGCGGAAGGCCGGTGCCGCGACGATGCCACCGTAGCCGGTGCCCGCGGGCTCGTCGACCACCACGATGATCCCCAACCGCGGGTCCTCGCCGGGCACCAGGCCGACGAAACTGCCGACGCGCTTGGTCGGGTGATATTTACCGGTCCGCGGGTCCACCTTGTAGGCGGTGCCGGTCTTGCCCGCCACCAGAAAATCCTTCAGCGCCGCCTGCGTACCTGTGCCGCCTTCCTGCGTGACCAGCGTCATCATCTGCACCACTTCACGGGCGACTTTCTCGCTCAACACCCGCCGCACAATCTGCGGATTGTTGCGCTGGATCACCGTGCCGTCCGCCGCGATCACTTCCGACACCAGGTAAGGCTTCATCAGGCGGCCGCCGTTGCCGAGGGTCGCCATGGCGTTGAGCAACTGAATGGAAGTGACGCTGATGCCCTGGCCGTAACCCTGGGTGGCCAGGTCGATCGGATACCAGGTTTCGTAGTTGCGCATCTGACCCGTGGTTTCCACCGAAAAGTCGACGCCGGTCCGCTGGCCGAAACCGAAATTCCGGAACCCTTGAAACATGCCTTTGTTGCCGACGCGCAGGGCGAGCTTGGCGGCGCCGATATTCGAGCTGACGCGAATGATTTCCGCCGGGGTCAGCGCGCCGTGCGCATGCGTATCGTGAATGATGTGGCCGCCGAACGACCACGACCCGCCCTGGCAGTCGATTTTCTCGTCGAGGCGGACCTTGCCGTCTTCCAACGCGATCGCCACGGTGATCGGTTTCATCGTCGAACCGGGCTCGTACATGTCCAGCGTCGGGTGATTGCGCCGGTCGAAGGGCTGGGAACGGCCCGCCTGCTCGGGTAGGAACGACGGGCGATTGGCCATGGCCAGGATTTCGCCGGTGCGCACGTCCATGACCAGCGCCCAGGTCGCCGCCGGGTGGTGCTTTTCCACCACGCCGTCCAGCGCCGTCTCGGCGAACCATTGGATTTTCGAATCCAGCGTCAGGCGCAGGGTACGGCCGTCCTGGCGGCCGACGGTGCGCACGCCCTCGGTATAAAAAGTCTGCCCCTTGGCGTCCTTCATGGCCGCGATGTGGCCCGGCTCGCCGGCCAGGGTCTTATCGAATTTTTGTTCCAGCCCTTCCAGGCCCAGCAGGTCGATGTTGGTGAAGCCGAGCACGGCGGCCGCCATGCCGGCGAACGGATAGCGGCGCTCGGATTCCTTGATCCGACCGACGCCGAGCAACAGTTTGGGATCGGTCTTGTCGAGCACCGCGATCTGTTCCGGCGGCACCTTGCGTTTGATCCATTCGTAGCGGCGGCTGCTTTGCAATTTCTGCAGGACGGTGGCTTCGTCCAGTTTCAGGATCGTGGCGAGGAGATGCGCGGTTTCCGGCGGCGTTTTGACGAATTTCGGATCGACGAAAATCGAGTCGGTATCGATGGTGATGGCCAGGCGTTCGCCGTTGCGGTCGATGATTTCGCCGCGCGGCTTGGCCAGCTCGATCGCGGTGTTGTGGCGGATTTCCGCTTCCTTGGTCAGATCGTCGTGGCAAAAGACGGTGAGATAGACGGCCCGGGTCGTCAGCGCCAGAAAGCCGATCACGAAAATCAGGAAAACGAGGGAAACCCGCAGGCGGCGCATTTCCTCGAAATCGGCCGAGGCGCTGGCGACGACCGGCCGGGCCTGCCAGGAACGGACAAACGCCGGGTGCCGTTGCCGGTAGCGGTTGCGGATGTCGAGGCTAACGGGTCTCACCGATGACGACCACCTGTTCCGGTTTCGGCGCGGCCAGGTTCAGGCTCGGCGCCAGTTTCTCCAGCCGTTCGGGGCTGCGCATCACCTGCCATTGCACACTGAGATCCTCGGTCTCCATTTCCAGCGACCGGACGCGTTCGCTCAAAACCGACATTTCCTTGGCGTAATGGACCGCCTCGCTGCGCACGCGCACCAGCGAAAATACCAGCAGAAACCCGAGCCCCACCGCGCCCACCGTCAGCAGGACGCCGCTCCACCCGATGCGCTCGTCGAGCAGAGACAACAAAAACCGGCGCCAACCGGCCTTTTTCGCGATCGGCCGCCGTTCGCTCCGGGAACGCGAGAAGATCAGTTCCGTCATGATCGCATCCTCACCGCCGCTGTTTTTTTTTTATTTCTTTTCCGCCACCCGCAGCTTGGCGCTGCGAGCCCGCGGATTTCGTTCGATTTCCGCCTCGGTCGGCACGATCGGTTTGCGCGTCAGCACCCGCAACCGCGGCTCTTTACCGCAAACGCAACGCGGCAGGTCGGGCGGACAGGTGCAACCTTTGGCCGCCGCGCGCCATTCCTGCTTCACCAGCCGGTCTTCCAGGCTGTGGTAGGTCACCACCGCCAACCGGCCGCCGGAGCGGACGGCCCGTTCCGCCGCCGCGAGAAACGCGGCCAGCGCGCCCAGTTCGTCGTTCACCGCGATGCGCAGCGCCTGAAAGACCTGCGTCGCCGCGTCGACGTCCCGCCGCCGGGCGCCGCCCACGGCCCGGTGCACCAGCTCGCGCAGCACCGTGCCCGTGAACGGCAATCCCGCCTCGCGATGGGCCAGCACCGCCCGGACCACCGCCGACCAGCGCGGCTCCTCGCCGTACTCGCGCAGGATGCGGCCCAATTCGGCCGCCGGCAGCCGCCGCAGCAGTTCCGCCGCGGTGTGCGGCGCCCGCCGATCCATTCGCATGTCCACTTCCGCCTCGCTGCGAAACGAGAACCCGCGCTCCGGATCGTCGAGCTGAAAGCTGCCGAGGCCCAAATCCGCGCAGATCGCATCGACCGATTCGATTGCGAAAGAACGAAGCACTTCCTCGAGATCACGAAAATTCGCCCGGACAAAGCGAATGTGCCGAAATCGCGCCAGGCGTGTTTGAGTCAGTTGAAGCGCCGCGTCGTCCTGATCGAGCGCGATCACCGTGCCGCTGTCGCCCACCGCTTCCGCGATGGCTTCGGTGTATCCGCCCGCCCCGCAGGTCGCGTCGACCACGACGCTTCCCGCCGATATCCCAATGCCCTCGAGAACCTCCGCCAGCAGCACCGGCAGGTGCGCCGGCATCAGCTCAAGTCCGCCGCCAGGGCGGCTTTCGCCTCCGCGAACTGTTTCGCCGATTCCGCGAAGACCTTGGCCCACGATTCCGCGTCCCAGATCCGGAAGCGGTCCGTGGCGCCCACGACGATGATCTCGTGGTCCAGCCCGGCCTGATCGCGCAGGTGCTGCGGGATCAAGAGCCGCCCCGCTGTATCCAGCGCCACCGCGTGGGCCGGCGTGACGTAGAAGTTGCGAAACACTTCCACCCGCGGGTCCATCTGCGGCCGTTCCTGGAATTTCCGTAAAAACTTATCCCAGACCGGCAGCGGCACGACTTCCAGGCAGGAAAAACCCTGATCCTGGTAGTTGGTCACCACGAGTTGGTCGATCGCCTGCTTTTCGAGGATCTCCCGGTAGGGTTTGGGTACACTGGCCCGACCTTTGATATCGATCTTTATCGGGTAGGTGCCCATGAACTGCACAGGGTTCCTCACACACTTTTTGGGTTTTCATGACACTGGGCGACATTTTGCCCCACCATTTCCCACATGTCAAGAAAAAAAGTTTTCCGAAACGCAACAAACTTGCGATTAAATCAGGCGATTTTTAGGTAGCGGGGGAACGATCCTATATATGGATTTTTCGCATCTTGGATCGTCCATATCTGGGATTTTCGGCAATAAAAGAAACTAGAATTTGCGTTCGAAAAAGTCTTGCAGAATTTCGCGATGATCGAAGGCCAGCGGCAGCGCGAAAGCCTGTTCGCGGTCGAAAATCCCCACGTTTTTCGCATCGTCGGCCGCTTGTGGAGTGCCGGAAGCCGTGGCGAGGAACACCGTGGAGATCGTATGGAACCGTTTGTCGCGGCGCGGATCGGAATAGACGTGAAACTGCCGTTCCAGCGTTACGTCCAGGCCGATTTCTTCCTTGGCTTCACGAAGCGCCGCCTCCTCGGCGGACTCGCCGTAATCGATGAATCCGCCGGGGATGGCCCATCCGTAGGGCGGATTTTTCCGTTCGATCAACACAATTTTCTCGTCGGGAAGCCGGATGATGATATCGACCGTCGCCAGAGGCGTGCGAGGCAGGGCGTGCATCAGTTTTTATTCCGTTGCGACTCGTAAATCTTGTTGTACGTTTTGACCCAAGCCGGATTGTTTTCGATTTGGATCGCCCAACCGTAGTATCTCAACGCCAATTCGTTGTTTTCCTGGCGCGCGAAACCGTCCGCCACCCGAACCAGGTGAATGGCCATTTCGTGCCGTTTGTTTTTCGCGGTCAGATTGGAATCGTCGTAGAAATAGGCCAGTCGCAGGCACGTGCTCGCGTTCAACAGCGGCGGCCGGACGTACCAACTGCTCTCGAACAGCCGATCGCCCAGGCGGGTCAAAACGCTGCTGGTCGTTTCGTTGGCGAGAAACGTCAGGCCGACCAGCAACAGCGCGAAAACGACCGCGCCGCCCAGGATGATCGGCGCGACCCATTTGTTTTTTTTCGCCGGCAATGCGGTGCTTTTTTTGATCCGGCGCGCCTCTTTCGGGGTCAGCGCCACGGTCGGCGCGAGCGCCGCGCCGTTGCTTTTTCCGGCGGCGACCTGCAGCAGCAGATCGCGGTTTTTACTCGCCGGGTACTCAGCCAGGTGTTTTTCCAGCAAGACCCGTGCCTCGTCGGGTTGGGCGGCGCCGATCAATTCGTCGGCCTGCACGCGGACGGCCTCGTCCTTCTCGGCCAAGTCGCGCAATTCCTCGAGTTTTTCGATGAACCCGGCGTGGGTCGAATCGGGCGGCGTGAGGTCGAGCAGCACCTCGTAGGCCTTGCGCGGCTCGCCCGCCGCCACCAGGCGGTCGGCGCGGGCCAGCGGATCGTGAAACGATTTGCCCTCCGGCCCGTCGGTCATCAGCACGGTTTGTTCCAACCCGATGGCGGGGACGGACGCCGGGGCGGCCGCGTGTTGCATGGTCCGATCCACGAACGTGAGCGCCGCCACCAGATCGGCCGCCGTGGCGAAGCGGTCTTCCGGCGCCTTGGCAAGGCAACGGTGCACGACCGCGGCCAGTTCCTCGGGGATGTTGGGGCGAATCGTGCGCAAGGGGAGCGGCATCTGGCGCAGATGGGCGGCCATGATTTCCGACAGGCTCTGGCCGGCGAACGGCGGCGAGCCGGTGAGCATTTCGTACATCAGAATGCCCAGGGCGTAGATGTCCGACCGCCGGTCGTTGCGGCCTTCCCACTGTTCGGGCGCCATGTAGGGGGCGGTGCCGAGCACCTCGCCGTCGGCCGTCAGGTTCGCGCCGCCGGCAATTTTGGCGATGCCGAAGTCCATCAGGGTCGCGTTGTCCTGCTCGTCGAGCATGATGTTGACCGACTTGATGTCGCGATGAATCGCCCCGTTTTTGTGGATGTAATCGACCGCCCGGCCGATCTGGATCATGATGTCGGCGACCAGATCGGGCGGCAGGCTGTCGGTCCGGCGGATGCGCGCCTTGAGGGTTTCACCGCGCAGGTACTTCATGACGTAAAACAGGTAATCCTGTTCCTGGCCGACGAAATAGACGGGGACGATGTTCGGATGGTCCATGCGGGCGAGGATCTTGATTTCCTCGTGGAAGCGCTTGACCAGTTTTTCGTCGGACACCAGGTGCGGCGGCAACACTTTGATCGCCACGCTACGGTCGACATCGAAATCGATCTCGCGCGCCCGGTAGACGGCGCCCATGCCGCCCATCCCGATCTTTTCGACGATCTGGTACTTGCCCGCCAGAATGGTGCCCGCTTCAAACATGCGTTTTGCCGTGTACCTCGAAAAAAAGCCCGTCGCGCCATCGGCCACGCCGACCGCTGGGATTTGGAATTGCCGCAATGTCGGGTATTTTAGTGTGGCAACGGCGGGAAAGGCAACACGAAATCGCGCTTTTTCCGCGCGGGCGCAAAACGGGCGCCGCGAAAATATTCCTGGCCGGCGCGGCCGGATCGGTTGACCGCCCGCCGGACGATGAATAGGATATTTCACCTCGTTAAGGAGCAACTGCCGGAATGATTATCAGACACCTCGAAGCCGGCCCGCTGGCCGTCAACTGCTTCATCGTCGGCGATGAGGCGACGCGCCGGGCCATGGTCATTGATCCGGGCGGCGACGTGCCGCATATCCTGGCCCTGCTGAAAGACGCGGACCTGACGTGCGTCACCATTTTCAACACCCACACGCATTTCGACCACATCGGCGGCAACGCCGAGTTGAAAGCCGCGACCGGAGCCGAATTGGTGACCCATCCGGACGAAGCGGCGCGCCTCGGCCACGTCAACGCGGAAGCGATGCTGTTCGGCATGGCCGTGCCCGAAAGCCCGCCGGCCGACCGCACCGTGGTCGAAGGCGACCGGCTCACCATCGGCGAACTGACGGGAGAAATCGTCGAACTGCCCGGCCACAGCCCGTGCGGGCTGGCGGTCCTGTATCCGGGCCACGCGTTCGTCGGCGACGCGCTCTTCGCCGGGTCGATCGGCCGCACCGATTTTCCGGGCGGCAGCTTCGCCCGCCTCACCGCGGCCATCCGCGAAAAACTGTTCGTGCTGCCCGACGACACCGTCGTCTGGCCGGGGCACGGACCGCGCACGACGATCGGGCGGGAAAAGCGGACCAATCCCTTCTTTTAACGAACGGAGGCGTCTCATGTTGGCGGGAAAGAACGTGTTGTTGGGCGTGACCGGCGGCATCGCCGCCTACAAAACGGCCGAACTGCTGCGCCTGCTGGTCAAGGCCGGCGCGC
This sequence comes from Myxococcales bacterium, assembly GCA_012517325.1. Lineage (NCBI taxonomy): Bacteria > Pseudomonadati > Myxococcota > Myxococcia > Myxococcales > Myxococcales bacterium. Next base: position 19,619 of record JAAYVF010000121.1, read on the forward strand.
ACGTCGACGTCGTGATGACGAAAAACGCCGCGCAGTTCGTCGCGCCGCTGACCTTTCAGACCCTTTCCGGCAATCCGGTCCACAGCGAGACGTTTCGCCTGCTGGAAACCTCCGACATCTCGCACACCAGCCTTGCCGAAAAGGCCGACCTGGCGATCGTCGCCCCCGCCACCGCCAACCTGATCGGCAAATACGCCGGCGGCCTCGCCGACGATCTGCTCTCGACGATCCTGCTCGCCACGCGCGCGCCGGTGCTGCTGGCCCCGGCGATGAATCCCAAGATGTGGGACCACCCAGCGGTGCGCGACAACCTGCAAAAGCTGCTGTCGCGCGGCGTGCACTTCGTCGGCCCCGAGGCGGGCGAAGTGGCCTGCAAGGACGTCGGCTACGGGCGGATGTCGGAACCGGCGCAAATCTTCGCGGCGACGCTGCCGTTGCTCGTCAAACGGGACCTCGCCGGTAAAAAAATCGTCGTCACCGCCGGGCCGACGCGCGAACCGCTCGACCCGGTGCGCTTCCTGTCCAACCGCTCCAGCGGCCGCATGGGCTACGCCATCGCCCGCGCCGCCGCCGCGCGCGGGGCGGAGGTCACGCTCGTTTCCGGCCCGACGCACCTGCCCTGCCCGAACGGCGTGCTGCGCTTCGAGGTGGAAACCGCCGACGAAATGCTGGCCGCCACAAAAAAAGCCTTCGCCAAGGCGGACTCGCTGATCATGGCCGCCGCCGTCGCCGACTTCAAACCGCGGCAATCGCACGACACCAAGCTGCCCAAGGCCACGTTCGCTTCGCACCTGGAGCTCGAAAAAAATCCCGACATCGTCGCCACGCTGGCGGCGAAAAAAGGCAAGCGGTTCATCGCGGGCTTTGCCGCCGAAACCGGCGAGGCGGTAGCCAAGGCGCGCGAAAAGCTGAAGCGCAAGGGACTCGACGCGATTCTCGCCAACGACGTGGCCGAACCCGGGATCGGCTTCGAGGCGGCGGAAAACGAGGTGCGGATTCTGTTCGCCGACGGCCGCGAGGCCGCACTGCCGCGGATGGAAAAAGAAGCGCTGGCCTTCGCGATCCTCGACGCGTTGTTCGCGAAATAGCGCTTACTACGCGCCCGCTTCGAACCCCAGCCGCAGCCAGAACTCCAGGCCGAGGCGCAACGCCTCCTCGTCGATGTCGAAGCGCGGACTGTGGTGCCCTTCGGTGATGCCGCGCGCCACGTTGCCGGCGCCGATCAGCACGAACGCGCCCGGCGCTTTTTCCAGGTAAGCCCAGAAATCCTCGGCCGCCAGCGACGGCGGGTCCGGCCGCACGTTCGCGGGGCCGACGATCGCCTCGCACAACGGCCGCAGCGCCCGCACGGTTTCCGGATCGTTGATCACCGGCGGATTGTGGTGGTCGAAAAACGAAACGTTCGCCGCGGCGCCGAAAGCCGCCGCGACGCCCCGCGCGGTATCTTCGATTTTCTTCATCAGGACAGCGCGGCGCGACAAGGATAAAAAGCGGATCGTGCCCGCCAGGCGGGCGCGGTCGGCGATCGCGGTGCGGGTCGTGCCGGCTTCCAGGATGCCGAGGTGCACAATCTGCGGCTCGATCGGATCGACGCCCAGCGCGGCGCCGGCGCGCAGCGACACCGCGAGTTGCGCCGCGACGGCCAGCGCGTCCACCGTGCCTTCCGGCATACCCGCGTGTCCGCCGCGTCCCTGGATTTCGACATCGAACGATTGCGAGCCGGCCAGCACCGGCCCCGGAATCAGCCGGATCGTCCCCACCTCGAACGTCGAAAACAGGTGCAGGCCGTACACCGCATCGACGCCGTCCATCGCCCCTTCGACCACCATCGACACCGCGCCGGTCGCCCCGCGCGTCGCCGCGCCGGGCGGCGGCGTTTCCTCCGCCGGCTGGAACAACAGCCGCGGGCGGCAGGTCAATTGCTCGCGATGGCGCGCGAAGGCGACCGCGGCGCCCAGCAGCATGGCAGCGTGCGCGTCGTGGCCGCAGGCGTGCATGACGCCCGGATTTTCGGAGGCGAACGGCAGGCCGGTCCGTTCGGCGATCGCCAGCCCGTCAATGTCGGCCCGCAGGGCGATTCGCTTTCCGCCGGCATTATCGCTCTCGGCGATCAACCCGGTCCCGGCGACCGGTCGCGGCCGCCAGCCCGCCTCGCGCAGCCGCTCGGCCAGCCACGCGCTGGTCTGCCGCTCGTCCCACGAGGTTTCCGGATGGCGATGCAGATGGCGCCGCCATTCGCGCACCTGGGGAAACAACTCCGCCGCCAATTGCCGGCAATCCATCTGGCGATCCCCCCGAATGAAAAAGGGCCCGGCCGCCGCAGCAACCAGGCCCGATCATGCTGGAATACTCGATCTACAGCAACTCGCCCACGTTTTCCTGGATCTTCTTAATCGCCTTGATAATATCGTCGATGTCTTCCTGGCCGCCCATCAAGTAGGGATAATGCACCCACACTGCCTCTTCCCAGGCCGCCTTTTGGGTAACCGGGCAATCGGCCGCGTGTTCGGCGGTGATCGCCTCGCCGTAGCGCTCGCGGATCGCCGGGTAATAGTCCGCGGTGACCGGGAAGATCGGCCGGCCGGGAATCGCCACGTAGAACGGGCCGTCGAACTCGATGCCCTCGGCCTCGAGCGCCGCCAGGAACTTGTCGCGGGACAGGCCTTTGAAGCCTTCTTTGTGGTACTTGAAAATGAACTGATAGTGATGCTGCCGCGTCAGGCGTTGATCGCGCTTGATCGTCTCGAGTCCCTCGATCTTGTCGAGCTCGGCGGTGAGGTAGTCGGCGTTCTTTTCGCGCCGGGCCGTCCGCTCCTCCAGCTTCTCGAGCTGGGCGATCAGCACCGCCGCCTGGAACTCGGAAATGCGGTAGTTCCAGCCCACCAGGTTTTCCGGAAAATCGTTGTAGCCGGTTTCCTTGCGGCCACAATTCACCAGGCTGTGCAACCGTTGCATGTTCAGGTCGTCGTTGGTCAAGACGATGCCGCCCTCGCCCGCCGTCATCAGCTTGCTCGACTGGAACGAGAACGAACCGTAATCGCCGATCGACCCCAGGCCCTTGCCGCGCCAGCGGCCGCCGTGCGCGTGCGCGCAGTCCTCGATCAGGGCCAGCTTATGCTTTTTGGCGATTTCCGTCAGGCGGTCCAGGTCGGACGCCGAACTGCCCAGGTGTACGCAGATGACCGCCTTGGTCTTCGGAGTGATCTTCGCCTCGACGATGTCGGGGTCGATCGTGTAATCGCTCGCCTTGATGTCGGCGAACACCGGCACGCCGTTGGTGGTGACGACCGCCGCGGCGGTGGCGATCCAGGTGTAGGGCGGCACGATGACCTCGTCGCCGTATTTCAGGCCGGCGGCCCGCAGGCACATCTCCAGCGACACCGTGCCGTTGGCGCAGGCCACGCCGTACTTCGCGTCGTGCGCCTTGGCGAATTTTTCGTTCAACTCGCGCGCCTTGGTGTTTGGCGACGGGTAACCGCCCCAACTGCCGCTGTCGAGCACCTTCAGCAGCTCTTCCCGCTCCCGTTCGGTGAACGGCGGCCATTGGGGCCAGGGTTTGGCGCGTACCGGGGATCCGCCGTTGATTGCCAGCTTGCCCATGATTCCACTCCTTCATTCGCACGGAATATTTTTTCAGCGTTCGTAACACGAACCTTTAATTCGTGCGCATCGTATTTGAAGCACCGTTCAAAAGTCAATTTGAAAAATCGTGCTTGCCGAAGCAAACCGTACATTAAACGTTTCAAAAGGAAAATCCAAGCCGATACACCAGTTGGCCGAAGCCGAAACTGGCGGCGTTGGCGATGAACGACGCCGCCACCGCGCGCCAGAAGGGGATCGGCCGCGCCACCGTGAAAAACGTCAGGCTTTCGATGACGCCCACCAGCAACTCGCCGGTGACCACGTAAAACACGAAAGGCCTGCCCCCCAGGAGAACATGGGGAATCAATGCGAAAAAAAACGCGCTGTTCGCCAACGCCAGCCGTAGCGACCGCGACACGGGCCGCCAGACGAACCACAGCAGCGGATGGGTGATCGCCGTGCCGGCCATTCCGCCCAGGGCGCCCCGCCCGAGCGACACGTATCGCCGGGAAAGCAGCACGAAAAACGGCACCTCCACCGCGAAGGTGAACAGGTAGGCGTGGAACCACCGCAGGCAGTAAGCGGGATCGGTCAGCAGCGTCCAGATACCGGCCGTCATTCGCGACTCCGCTCAAACGGCGCCGGGTTTGCCGGCCTGGCGCACGAGGCGATAGACCAGGAAACCCAGGATGCCCAGGGCGGCCAGGAGCACGATCCACAAATACGCCGCGTAGCGCTCGCTCCAGGGCTGATCGCCGCCGGCCTCGGCCCGATAAGTCGGGTTGGCTTCCAACGCACCGATCGTCGCCTGCCCCACGCCGCCGCGCTTCAATTCGTCGATCAGCCGCGCCAGATCGTAGATCGGCGCCTTGGCGTCCGGATTGCCGGCGTAAAGCGCGTAGGATTTGCCGGGCCGCGCCTGGAAATAGAACTTGACCGGAATCCGCCCGAGGCGCGCGGCGCGATAGGTGAGCGGCTTGTCGTCCTGGTTGATGATGCGCACCTGCAGATAGCGGAACGGCGTCGCGGGCAGGTCGATATTCAGGGATTCGGCCGTGGTTTTCTCGCTCCGGTAACGGTAGACGATATCGCTCGCGACGTTTTCCCAGGGCGTTTCCTCGGTTTTTTCCAGCGCGGCGCCGTCCTCACGCTGGATTTTCCGGGTGCGCGTCGCCGCCGAACGCCCATACACGACGACCCGCCGCCAGAAATTGTCGTCGGCGAAGTCGAGGCGCAAGTCCGCGAGGTGGAGGTGATTGGCGCCGGCGTCGAAGGTCAGCCAGGTTTCCTTTTCCTTGGGTTTTTCGACCGTTTCGATCAGTTTGGGTTCAAACGTCACGAGCGGGTCGGCCTTTTGGTCGATCTGCAAAATACGGACGCGTTCGATCTCGAGGCGCGGCGGATCGTCGGCGTCGCGATAGACCGTCAGCCGCAGATAGCGGAAATCGTTCGGCGGCAGGGCGACGTGCGATTTTTCGAATCGTCCGGTCCCATCGACGCGGAACAGATAGGCCTGCTCGCGGAGCATCTTCCATTGCTCACCGTCTTCGCTGCCCTCGACCGAAACCCGCCGGCGAAAGGCGACGCCCGCCGTTTCGATCACCACCGCGTCGCGAAAAATGTGCTGCCCGACATCCGCCGTCGCCGTCGCGCTCACTCCCGGTTGATAGGCCTGGTTGAAAATGTTCACCGGCATTTCAATCCGTACCCGCTCGCCGCGGTTTTCGCGCGCGACGTAAGGGACCTTTTCGTCGTCGCCCGTCTCGACCAACCGCAAATCGGCCAGGTCGGCCCGCGCGGCGTCGAGCAAGGCCGGCGGCAATTCGGCGCAGGTCAGCGCGGCGTCACCCTCGGCCGTCGTCAGCGCGGCGAGCAACGGCCAGTCGGCCAGCTTTTCCGGAACTTCGGCGGCCGCCGAGACGAGGCCGATCAACAGCAGAACGAAGAGCGGCGAAAGCCAGGCGCTCCGATTCATCGCGCACCTCCCTGATCCGCGGCTTGCCGCCGTTTTTCGACCCGATGGTAAAGATAGGATGCGCCGATCATCAGCAACCCGACCGCGAGAAAAGCGAAGATGCGATACAGCGGCGCCAGGTCGGCCATGTCGAGCAGAATCAACTTGAGCAGCGTGACGCCGATCAGTGCCAGCGCCGCCAAGCGGAGACCGCGCCACTTGTACTGGAAGCCGCCGATCAGCAGGGCGATCGCGTAAAGCCCCCAGGCGATCGAAAGATAAACCTGCCCCAACCAGCCGCCGGCCTGCCGGTCCGCGTAAGTCTCGACCGGGTAGGAATAGACCTCCAGACTGACGGCCAGCAGCAACATAAACAGCCCCACGATAAACAACCATTGCCGCAACGTGCCTTCCGCCTGCGAAAGGATTTCACGCTGCCGCCGCCCGGCGACCAGCGCCCAAGTCAACGCCGCCAGCACCGCGAGGTTGGAGGCGAAACGTCCGTTCAGGAAGATGAGGTAGCCTTCCGGTCCATTGACGTCGTATTGCCGCACCGCCAGGATCCAGGCGATCAACAGGAAAAACAGCGCGCCGCCGCGAAGCGCCGCCGCGCGGCTCCGCCAGCCCCACCAGGTGTAAACCGCCGAACCGATCGCCCAGATCGCCGCCGCGACCGGCCAGACATAAGGACGCCAGGAGACGTTTTGCGCCTGGCGGAGGTAGATGATCCAGGAACCGATTTCCTCGTGCAGCAGCCCCAGCAGCAACAAACCGCCGGCGAGCGCCGCGGCCAGGCGGAACCCCCGGTCGGTCTTCGTGCCCGCGTCGCGAAAACGCTGGTGGATGAAAACGAGCGCGAAGGCCGCCAGGGGCACGCTGACCGCGCCCGCGAACGGCCGGTTGAAAAACAAGGTGAAAAAACGCGCGTGCAGCGGCAAATATTCGAAAAGCAGCCGCAGGGCGGCAATGGCCACAATCACGGCGCCGCCGACGCGCACCGGCAGATAGCGGTAGCGATAGCCCAGGTACAGCAGCACCGGGCCTTCAATCGCCCAGGCCAGCGTGATGCCGTGGACCCTCAGGTGCAGCGGCACGGCCAGGGTCAGAAAGGCCACGGCCAGCGAAACGAAGCCGAACAGCGCCTTGGCGTCGGTCGCGACGCGCCGCCGCACGAGGATGCCCAGCGCGAGATAGCAGGCCGCCATGAACAGCGCCACGAAGCCCAGGACGTAACCGTGTTCGTAATTCAAAATCGCGTAGGCAAAGCCGAACACTGCCAAGGCGTTGGCCAACGCCATCAGAAATCGTTCCATCACCACCGGAGTTCCCTGCCGCAAGTGGTAGACGAACGGCAGCGGCAGGAAGATCAGGTAAAACGCGCCGAGCCAGGCGGTCGCGGGCAGCCAGGCGGGATAATCGAAAAACTTCGCGTACCACCCCCCGAACAGCGCCATCGTCCCGACGAACGAAAGGATGTCGAGAACCCGCCAGCGGCGAAAAAAGGCCACGCCGAGCACGGCCAGGTCGAGCAGGGCCAGGTAGCCGAACAACGCGTCGCGCGCGTCGACGCCGGTGGAAACGAGCACCGGCGCCAGAAAAGCACCAAGGATCGCCAGCACGGCGATCGGCTGCGCGTTGCGCAACACCGCCAGCGTCATCCCGAGCGCGGCGATCAGCACGAGGGCGACAAAAGCCAGCGACTGCGGAATCAATTGGTAAAAGCCGTGCGCCGCGAACGCCGATAAAAAGAGGATCGCCAGCCCGAGCCCCAGGAGGCCCTGGCCGAGCGCGACCATCTCGCGGCGGAGACGCTGATCGCCGACGACGAGCAACACGATACCCGCGACCAGGCCCAGGCCGACACGCGCGGTCGGCCCCAGCCAACCGCTGTCGAAGGCGTACTTGATGAAGAATCCCGCCGCCAGAAACAACACCACCGCGCCGACGTAGGTCATCCAGCGCTTGCCGATCATCCCCTCGAGATCGGTCCAGGGTTCCTTCGCGGCCGGTTTTTCCGACGCGGGTTTTTCCGGCGCCGGAGGCGGCGGCGGGGGCGGCCCGGCCGCCGGTGCGACGGGAATCGCCGGCGGGACGGCAACCGCGACGATTGGCGGCGCTGTGGCGGGCTTGATCTCCGGCGGCGCGACCGGGCGCGGTTCCGGAGGCGCGGCTGCCGGCGGTTGCGCCTCTGGCGCCAGGCGTTGATTCAGTAGTTGTAGGTTCTTTTCGAGTTTTTCGATCCGCAGATTCAGCCGGCTCGTTTTACTCCAGGCCGCCAGGCCGGCGAACGCGCCAACGATCACCACCAGCCCGAGAAAAAGACCCAGCAAGCCGAGTCCGAGCTCCATCATGGCCTTCGTTTCTCCCGCGAGCCGTCGCCACGGCGGTTTTCCCGCGCCTCAAAAGCCTATTTTTCACTGCGCGAAGGTTTTTGAATCGACAGAATCCATAGTATGATATTTATCGCTCGGCTGGCAAACAGTCGCGGCAATGATTCGGCCGTGGAAAAAGGGATGCGCCGATGAACAAGACAATCCGGTTTCTCTTCATCCTGACGCTGCTGGCCGCCGGGTTATTCGGTTGCGCCGGCGGCGACGACGATGACCCCGGATCAAGTCCGGGGCAGGCTCAAGATGATGACGACGACAACCAAGCCGACGACGACAGCCCGACGCCGTCGCCGACCCGAACCGTGTCGATCCTCGTGCCGGCCGACGCGCCGGAAGCCGCGCGGATCGCTGCGAACGACGCCGCGGAACTGCTCGACCGGGTGCCGACGCTGCGCGTGCTGGTGGGCGAATCGCTGGCCGCCGACGGGCAAACGATCAACATCGTCGTGGGCGATCCGGGCATCCTTCATTCGGCCTTCACCGACACCGAACTGGCGGCGATGACCGCCGAGTCGTTCCGGTTGCGTCGCACCGTGCTGGACGGGGCGATTGTCTATGCGATCGCGGGCGCCGATCCGCGCGGTCTGCAATACGGGCTGTACGACCTGCTCGAAATCCTCGGCTTCCGCTTCTTCCACCCCGAGCAGACCTACGTGCCTGACGAAGCGACGCTCGTCTGGCCGGAGGAACTCGACATCTTCGAGGCGCCCGACTGGCCGCGGCGCGGTTTCCACGTGCACACGATGCACCCCATCGAGGCGTCCGAGTTTCTGCTGGTCGCCTCGCCGCGCAACCTGACCTACGCCAAACACCTGATCGATTGGCTGGTGCGCAACAAGCAGAATTACTGGCAGTTCGAACTGCTGCGGACGGTCGATTACGACGCGATGGCGCCGTATTTCCAGGCGCTGGTCGACTACAGCCACGCCCGCCAGACCGACGCCGGCCTCGTGGTGACCTGGGTCTTTCAGCAACAGAAAGCCTGGAAGCTGCTGCCCAACCCTTACACCGAGCAGCGCGCGCACCTCGAGGAACGGCTCGCGCAGATCATGCAGGTGAACTGGGACCACCTCAACCTCGAAATGGGCAGCACCGAATTCACCCAGGTCCAGGACACGCTCCAAGTCGCCTGGATGAACGACACCGTGGAGTACCTGGCAGCCAATTATCCGGCCACCGAAGCCTCGGTGAAGGTTCACTGCTCCAGCGAGCAGACCGCGCCGAACTACGGCGACATCAATTTCAATTACCTCGCCCAGGTCGCCGACCAGCGCCTGGGCATCTACCCGCACACAGTGATGTATTACGGCTTCCAGGGGCCCGCGCCGGTCTACGGCAACAAGAATTTCGACGAGCTATACGACTGGATGCTTTCGATGATCGACGGCGTACGCAAAGTCTATTACTACCCGGAATCGGCCTATTGGTGCTCGTTCGACATCGACGTGCCCCTCTTCCTGCCCGTGTACCTCTACAACCGCTGGCGCGACATCGCGCTGCTCGCCGATAAAAACCTCGACGGCCACGTGACGTTCACCTCGGGGCACGAATGGGGCTACTGGCTGACCGACTGGGCGATCGGCCGCTTTCTTTGGGATTCCACCCAGGACTGGACCGACGCCCTCGCCGACTTCACCGTCATTTTCGGCGACGCCGCGCCCCAACTGACCGAGGCCCTGCGCCAATTGACTTTGCTGCAGCAGAAAGCGCTGATCGATCAGAACCTCGCCAGTTATCTGGCGGGCGAGGACACCTGGGACGAACTGGGATATCTCTTCGGCAGTACGACCCATCCGCAACCGGTGACTTTCGCCGAACTGTATCGCCTGTCCGCCGCCGACCTGAACCGGTTCGAGACCAAGGTCGTGGGCAATCTCGAGCAAATGCGCGACCGGCTGACCGACCTGGTGGCCCTGGTCGAAACCGCGCGCGCGGACGTGCCGTCCGCCGCGTTGCCGTGGTACGAGGAACTGGCCGACGGTTTCGCGGTCGATTTCTACCGCGCCGGGCACGCCTACCATCTGTACGCCGGCGCGGGGGCCCGCCGCTTTCACGAACTGGGTCTGGCCGCCGACGGCGAGGCGGTCGCGCAGGATCATTTCGGCAAGGCGCGCGCGATCAAGCAATTTTTTCTGGCGGCCCAGGAACGCCGGGAGGCCCATTACCGCTATCCGCTCGATTATTCGATCGGCTGGGAGCGCAGCGTCACGTCCTACGACTTCCACTACCTTTACCAGGCCGCGACGGGCTACTGGTACGAGCGCTACGAAAAACAGGCCATCGACAAGGATTTCAACCCGCTACTGATGAACCTGATCGACCCGATGTGGTTCTTCTTTTAATCGCGCCCCTTCATTTTTTGCTTGTTTCGCCGGACCGGGTCGGAAATAATTGGTTCCTTCGGCTCGTGCAACGAAACCAACATCAATTAAACCGGCGCGCCGCGACGAAGGCCGTCGCCGTGCCTGGAGGTGGCCCATGACCAATCCTCAGGTTCCGCCCCCCGACGGTTCCGAATACCGACCCGGTTTGGAAGGCGTCGTCGCGTCCCGTTCCAGCATTTCTTACGTGGACGGCGAAAACGGCGTCCTCGAGTATCGCGGCATCGACATCCGCGAGCTCACGGCCCACAGCACCTTCGAGGAAACCACCTTCCTGCTGTTGTACAACCACCTGCCCGACCACCGGGAACTGGCGCAGTTCACCACGCTGATGGCCCGGCAGCGCGTGCTGCCGCACGCCGTGCGCGAGGCGATCCACAACTTCCCGGTGAGCATGCATCCGATGGTGGCGCTGCAGGCCGGCATCGCGATGCTGGCGGGCGACGATTACTTCGCCGACGAAATCGGCACCCAGCGCAACAACATCAAGCGTTGCTCGTCGGTCGTCGCCAAGGTGCCCTCGCTTGTCGCGGCCTTCGAACGCCACCGCAACGGCGAGGAGCCGATGCCGGCGCAATCGAAATACAGCCATGCCGAAAACTTCCTGTTCATGATGACCGGCGTCCAACCCCACCCGGAAGCGGCGCGGGTGTTCGACAAACTGCTGATCATGCACGCCGACCATTCGACCAACGCCTCGACCTTCACCTGCCGGGTCATCGGGTCGACGCTGGGCAACATCTATTCGTCGATCTCGGGCGCGGTCGGCGCGCTCAGCGGGCCGTTGCACGGCGGGGCCAACGAGCGCGTGCTGCGCATGCTCTACAGCATCGGTTCGCCGGACAACGTCGAGGCGTTCGTCGATGAGCAGATCGCCACCGGCAACAAGATCATGGGCATCGGGCACCGGATCTACAAAACCAAGGATCCGCGCGCCGAATTGCTGCAGGAAGTGATCCCCCGGCTGTTGGAAATCCAGGGCGGCGAGGAAAAACAAACGTTGTACCAGACCGCGTTGCGCCTCGAGGAAGTCGTCAACCAGCGTCTGGGACAGAAGAAGCTCTATCCGAACGTCGATTTCTATTCGGGCATCGTGCTGGAAATCCTCGGCGTGCCGTCCGACCTGTTCACCACCGTGTTCGCCTTGTCCCGCGTCGCCGGCTGGTGCGCGCATTGGGTCGAGCAGGTTTCGGCCAACCGGATTTTCCGGCCGAAGCAGGAATACATCGGCGATCATCACCGGCCCTACGTGCCGATGGAGCGTCGCTGAAATGACCCCGCGCTTCGCTAAGCTCACGCCGCCCGCCGGTGAGGCGATCGCCTACGGTCCGGCCGGCATTCGGGTGCCGACGCGGCCGATCGTGCCGTTCATCCGCGGCGACGGCATCGGCCCGGAAATCTGGGAAGCAACCCGGGCGGCGGTCGAGGCCGCCGTCGCGCAAGCATACGGCGACGGACGCGCGCTGGTCTGGTTCGAGGTCTATGCCGGCGCGGCGGCCGCCGCGGTTTACGGCCCGAACGTCGTTCTGCCCGACGACTCCCTCGCCGCGATCCGGCACTACAAGGCGGCGATCAAGGGCCCGGTGGAAACGCCGGTCGGCGGCGGCATCCGGTCGGTCAACGTCGCGCTGCGGCAGGCGCTGGATTTGTACGCCAACGTGCGGCCGGTGCGGTATCTGCCCGGCTTGCCCTCGCCGCTCAAGGCGCCGGAAAAAGTGGACCTGGTGATCTTTCGCGAAAACACCGAGGACGTGTACGCGGGCATCGAATGGGCCGCCGGCTCGCCCGAGGCGCAGGCGCTCATCGCCCACCTGAATCAACACTACCTGGCCGGCCGCGAACCGCTGTCGCCGGAGGCCGCGATCGGCCTCAAGCCGATGACCCGCCGCGCCTGCGAACGCCTCGTCCGCCGCGCCGTGGCCTTCGCCCTGGCCGCCGGGTATCCGTCGGTCACCCTGGTGCACAAGGGCAACATCATGAAATTCACCGAGGGCGGGTTCGTGGAATGGGGTTACGAACTGGCCCGCGCGGAATTCGGCGAACGCACCCTCACCCGCGCCGAACTGACCGGCGCTTTGCCCTCCGGCAAGGTGCTGATCAAGGACCGGATCGCCGACGCGATGTTCCAGGACCTGATCCTGCACCCCGAGGAACACGCGGTCGTCGCCACGACCAACCTCAACGGCGATTACCTGTCCGACGCCGCCGCCGCGCTGGTCGGCGGGCTCGGCTTCGCCGCCGGCGCGAACCTCGGCGACGAACTGGCGGTGTTCGAGGCGGTGCACGGCACGGCGCCCGACCTGGCCTGCCGCGACGTGGCCAATCCCAGCTCGCTCATCCTGACGGCTTACGAATTGCTGCGGCACCTGGGTTGGACGGAGGCGGCGGAACTGCTGCTTGGCGCTTTACGGACGGTCATCGGCAAGGGCTGGGTGACGGCGGACGTCGCCTGCTGGTTGCCGAACGTGGTGCCGTTGTCCTGTTCGGAATTCGCGGCGTCGGTCGTCGAGGAGATTCGCGCCGCGGGCGCCTGAACGCTTTTCGCTCAACCGCCTTTTGCGATGAGCGCCTTGGCCGACGCGCCGGAGAGGTAGAAACCGCGGCGCCGGGTCATCTCTTCCATCCGGGTCTGATCCGGGAAATGCTTGCGAAATTTTTCAAAGATGAAATCGAACTCGCTCTCGGGGAAATAACGGGTGACGATGCGGCCCACCTCGCCGATATCGAGGTAGCGGAAGCGGATTTCGATCACCGCCTCGGCCGGTTCCTTGTCGTGGGTCGGCGCGTAAAATTCCTCGGCCACCCACATCGACAGCCGCGGATCCTTGATGTGCATCTGGTGAACGCGCTCCATCAGGAACCGCCACATCTGAAAAATCTCCGCCGGAACGTAGCGCGTCTCGCCCGACTTTTTCGGATCTTTCGACAGACTGCACCGGATCATTTCCACCATTTCCATTGCGCGTCTCCCTTTTCCCTTGCCCTGTGCTTTTTTCGCCGCCGCCGGTCTCGCTTCTCGGCGCAAAATAGCAAATTCGTTCCGGTGGCGCTAGATCGGCTTTTTCCGGTGTATTAGCTTAGCGACTTTGTCCCCTGTAACTGCTTAGCGATTATGTCCCCCATGAAGAAGGACATGATTTCGATGACTCCCAAGGAGTTACAGCGGATGAGGTTGCTGGTCTGCGTCCTGGAGGGGCAGCTGCCC